>DASZYU010000186.1:0-9501 GCA_035545215.1 Puia sp. | reverse complement strand
CGAACCCCCCCGCACCCCGCCGCACTCCGCCACCCGCCCCTTCGCTCCCCGCCCCGCCCATCCCTTTTTTTTGCCCGTCTACCCCCGCATACGTATCTTGTAGCACAACAAATCAGACTTCCTATGACCGCGCATACTTTCCGGCTGACTGCCCGCTTCCTGTTGACCCTCCTCCCCTTCACGGCGCTCGCCCAGGGCGACGCACCCGCTCCTGCGGACAAAGGCGTCAAATTTGAAGACAACCTCAGTTGGGCCGCCATCAAAGCAAAAGCGAAAGCGGAGAACAAATACATCTTCATGGACTGCTATACCACGTGGTGCGGCCCCTGTAAGTATATGGCCAGGACGATCTTCCCGCAGGAAGAAACCGGCGCCTTCTTCAACGACAAATTCATTTCCGTAGGCGTCCAGCTGGACACCACCGCCAAAGACGACGCCCGCGTAAAGTCCTGGTATGCCGACGGACATAACATCGCCGGGGAATACGATGTGAGGGCCTACCCGACCTACCTGATCTTTTCGCCCGACGGCCGGCCCCTGCATCGCCTGGTCGGTTCGCGCGCCACCGCAAAGGAATTCATTGACGACATGCAATCGACCTTCGACACCACCAAACAGTACTATACCCAGTTGCAGCAATATCGCGACGGCCGCCGTGACAGCGCATTCCTCCGCCGCGTCGCCAAAATGTGCGCCGGCGTTTACGACATGAAGGATGGCCGCGAAATTGCCGATGCCTATGCGGCAACGCAGGGCGACCCCTACTCGCATGGCGTCCTCGAATTGACGCTCCGGTACACGCAAAACACGAAGGACAAAGGCTTTGCCCTCCTGGCAAGCCATCCCGAAAAAGTGGATGAAGTGATGGGCAATGGCGCCGCCGAAGAAGCCATGTTTGCCATCTTCTACCGGTACGACATCTATCCCGCCATCCGGAAGGCCGGTACCGGCACGCCCGATTGGAAAGCGATCCGCAAATCGATCGCCGCCGAATGCCCCGCGGTAGCCGACGAGATGACCGAAAAAGCCGAGGCGGTCTACTATCAGCAGAAAAAAGATTGGTCCCGCTTCCAGACCAGCGTCATGGATTACATGAAAAAATACGGCGCCCATGCGAGCGCCGGCGACCTCAACAATTTCGCCTGGACGGTATTTCAGAATTGCCCCGACATGACCTGCGTCAGCGAGGCGCTCGACTGGAGCAAACGTTCCTTCGAAGGCAAACCCAATCCCACCTTCATGGACACCTACGCCAATATCCTGTACAAGTTGGGCAAAAAAGACGAAGCCATTACGTGGGAGCAAAAGGCCGTCGACATGGCCGACGAGGGCACGAAGGCCAGCCTCCAGCCCACACTGGACAAAATGAAGAAAGGCGAAAAGACGTGGAACTGAGCTTTGTGTCCTCCCTGCATCATGCCCGTACCGGATCTTGCCGGGCCCCGCTCACATCACCGCTCTTCTGCCCCTGAGGCTTTGCCGTCGATAGGCAACCAAACTTCCATTTCATCCGGAGTTCGGTTGTCCCATGCATAATACGGTATGGCAATTCCCTTTCGCTTCCTGCCATTGCTCAGGACGGACAGCCGGATCACATTGACCCCTCCGAGGAAATCAGGCTCATACTTTACCTTGAAACCTTTTCCGGGCCGGATCGCCAGGTTCTGCACCGACTCGCCGTAGTCCGCTGATTCGACGCAATACACCAGGGGTCCATATTGAAGAGAAAGCCTCCCCGAGTCTGCTTTGACGAACGGGTTCGCCTCGATCACCCTCACTTTCATAGGCAACCGAAGATCTACGCGGTCTCCCTTTTTCCACCTCCGTGCCAGTACCGCATACCCCTGATCCAGGGTAAAGCCGGTCTTTACCCCATTGATAAAAAGCTCCGGAGCCTCATAACTGTGGTCAGCATACGCATAGAGGCCTCCGGGCACCGGCCTTACCAGCCAACCCGGTATTCTGATGCGCAATTCGAATGCCGCCTCGCTGTCAGGATTGACTGTCAATTGTACGGCTCCGTCCCACGGATAGCGGGTATGCTGTACCACACCAACCGTGTTTGCGCCCATCGCTATTGTCGCGCTGTCTTGAATGTAGAGGTTCACCCAAATGGCTTGCGGAGAGACCCCATAGATATAACCGCCCAAAGAAGCCAACAGCCGGGAAATATTGGACGGACAACAGGCGGTTCCAAACCATTCCTGCCGGGCCACTTTTCCCGGCGACGCCAGCGGGTTGCCATAAAAAAACCGGTCGCCGCTGAGAGAGATTCCGTCCAAAGCCGCATTATACAGCGACCTTTCCATCACATCCGCATATTTGGCGTCCCCGCTCAGACCATTCATACGTCGATTCCAGAACACCATCCCGACCGACGCGCAGGTCTCGCAGTAGGCCTGGCGGTTCGGCAGATGATAAGGAAGCCCAAACCCTTCATTCGTTTCTTCCGCGCCTATTCCCCCGGTAACATAAAGATTTCGGCCGACTACGTCCTCCCACACGGATTGCAACGCCTCCCAATAAGTACTGTCGCCGGTAACAGACGCTACATCCGCCGCTCCGGAATAGAGATACATGGCCCTTACGGCATGGCCTTCTATCTTTCGCTGGGCCTTGACCGGGACATCGTCCTGACAGTACCCGGGGTTTTTCCAATCGTCCCAGATCACGCCCTTGCCGTAACCATGTCCGCGCTGATCGAGGAACCATTCGCTTAGTTTAAGATAGGAAGCGTTATGTGTGAGGGCATACAGCTTGACGAGCGCCAACTCGATCTCTTCATGCCCCGACACCCAATGCCTGTTCGCCAACCGGAATGTGCTGTCCATGTGATCGGCCATCCTGATGCCTACGTCGAGGAGTTTGCGTTTCCCCGTAGCCTTGTAGTACGCGATGCCCGCTTCGATAAGATGCCCGGCGCAATAATCCTCGTGTTTTTCCATGTCCGTCCAACGCTTATGGATATCCGTCAGGATAAAATAAGTGTCGATATAGCCGTCGGGCAACTGTGCGGCGGCGATCTTGTCGATCCATTCATCGGCCGTTTTCTCCAGCATCGTATCGCGCCCCATGTGCAACACGTACCCTATCGCTTCCAGCGCCTTATAGACATCGCTGTCGTCATAATATTTTCCTTCGTGCTCGCCCTTCCGCCGCGCCGCCATCTCAAAATTGCGGATCCGGCCCGTTTTTGTTTCCGTGTATAGGATGCAGGCCCGGAGGGTTACCGTGCGCAAACGGTCCAGTATCGGGCTCCAAAAGGAATCCCGGATCCGCACCTGCGCAAAATCCACCGGCCGGAATTTTGCCAGTGACGATTGACCCACAACAGTCATTGCAGACCAGCATGTCATCGCTGCCAAAAACATCTTCTTTATCATCTTGACCCTTTTTTGATCGCTCATTCAAAACGGATACCCGACGCGTACTCGTTTTCTATAAGATGGGCGTCTTTCGCCGAGGTGATCCGTTTTCCCATAACATCGAAGTGACGGATACGGACGTCTGTTACGCCATACTCCCGGCTCCTGCCCAGTATCTGCGAAGATACCCCATCCAGGGAAAATGGGAGCGTAACGCCATCCACCAATACGCCCGATATCCGGCACCGTCCTACACAGTCCCTCCAACTGTGGTCCGTAATCTCGAAGTCGATGATCCGTGGCTCCTCTTTGCCCTGAAAGACGAGGTTATCCACGCGGATATTCTTGAAAACGATGTTCCGGATTACGGCGCTGTCAAAACCGCTGATGACGATCGCCCGTTTGCATTGAACGATATCGATATCACTGAATTCAATGTCATGGATCAGCGGTGTACGGGTTTCGGTACCGATCTTTGCAGCCGCCGAGTTGCTCAATCCGACGATCCGCCTGAACCGGATATGCGCAGGATCATAGCCCGCGCGCTCTTCCAGTCCTTTTACGACAAGATTGTCGTCGCCGGTTTGCATCAGGACGTTGAACACATCCCCACCGGTAGAAGAGTCGAAGTCGATGCCGTCCGTATTGACCCAATTGCGTTCGGGCCGGTCATTGAGTATCTTGATGTCCCTCATCCGCACATCCTTGCAGCGAAAGACCCGCGTGTTCCAAAAACAAGGATCCCTCAATTGCACTCCCTCAATCCTCACCCGCTGACAATCAGATAAAAACAGCAAATACAGGCCCTTGCCGCCATTTTTTCTCAACCCGTCCCACCCCGCTCCGTCGATGGTTCCGCGTCCGGTGATCGAAACGTCTGATACATGATCCATGCGAATAAGGCTTTCATTGTAGTCGCCAGGCGCTGTGCTGCCCTTGATCAGCGCGCCGTCCTCGAGGTACAGCGATACATGACTGCGGAGATTCACCTGCCCCGTACGATATAGCCCTGCGGGGAAGTATAGCGTCGACGGACGACCTTCTTCCGACAGAGAGTCCATCACCGCCTGCAGACGCGCGGTCTGTAGTCCAATCCCCGAGCTATTTATCCCCAATGTAGTCACGTCGATCGCATTGGAGTGAGCGGCGCCGGATTCCGCATGCTCGGCCGCGACAAACAGGTATTCCAGATCGTTTACCCTGACTGCAAAATATTGCGGCCGCTCGAGACGGATCACCAGCGTGTTCCCGCGCGAATTCGCTGGAATGGGAGGGCCGGCTGTATGAATGGAATACCGCGAAATTTTTTCGTCGCAGGAAATTTCGATCTGTACTGGCGCCGACCCGCTGAATGCAAACTGTGTGAAGTGTAGGGGAACGTCGAACTTGGCGATCTTTTCCACGAACAGTTCCTGCCGGTTGACCATCACCCGGAAATCAGGACTGCGGATTGCACCGGGTAACCGGCAGGCGGGCGTTACCTCAGACCCGGCTGCTGATGCGGCACCGGCTACCGCCGGCGCGGCCGACAAACCCTCATCCAGCCTTCCCGCAGAAGCGCCCGACATAGTCCCATCCCCCCTATCCACCGGCGCGGCCGACAAACCCTCACCCTTGCTTTCCTCCGGCATGTTGCGCATGGCCGCCCCCGGACAATGCCTAAGCCTGATCGCTTGCCGCTGACCCTTTGTGTTCAAATTTACGTTGTCCATGACAAGCCCATGGACATATTCACAGTCCGCGCCTTCGGCCGCGTCGATAAAAATGTTCTCTAGCGTGATCCCATCCACCGGCGCCTCGGGCAATCCATGGATCTCGATCGCCTGTTTCAAATGATGTCCGATGATATTGAAATACCGGATATTCCGGAAGAAGGGCGTTTCCACGGTCACCGGCCGCGTCGCCGTATCATGACCGTCATAATACATATCGATGGAAATACCCTCTGAGACACTATCCATGATGATATCATCTGCGATCAATCCTTCCACGACACCACCCCTGCCCCGGCCCGTCTTCACCCGCAACCCGCGCAAAGTCCCGTGAAAAATGCATCCGGTAACCGAAACGTTCCTGACGCCACCCGACATTTCGCTGCCGATACCGACGGCGCTTCTGCCATGGGCAAATGTGCAGTTCGAGATAACCACATTCTGACAAGGGATTCCTTTGGCCCTGCCGCTCGCATTATACCCCGATTTGATCGCAACACAATCATCGCCGCAGTCGATATAGCAGCCGGTGATCCTTACGTCGGAGCAAGACTCCGGGTCGATGCCGTCCGTGTTCGGCGAGTCATAAGGTTGGATGATCCTCACGTCATGAATAGCCACGTCCCTGCAATAGATCGGGTGGATCGTCCAGGAAGGAGAATTGGTGATCGTCACCCCGGAAACCTCGACATTCCGGCACCGGTACAGATCGATCATTTTAGGTCTGCCCCATTGCAACAGGCTGCCGGGCGGGTTCTCGGGTTCCCGTTCCGTCAGGTGAAATTTCCTTCGCATTTCCATCGTTTGTATGGCCGCGTCCCACCACACTTTTCCCTGCCCATCCAGCACACCCCTCCCCGTTATCGTAATGTCTTCCAGGTCGAAGCCCGTAAACAGCGACGCATACACCTTCCGGTCCAATCCTTCCCAGCTGCCGTTTATCGAAGGCGTCCCCCGAATCTCACTACGGAATAAAACCACGGCGCCGGCGCCGATTCTGATGATGAGATGACTCCGGAGAAAAAGAGGTCCTGTGAGGTATCGTCCGGCGGGAAAATAAACAGTCCCTCCGCCCGCCTTCGAACAGGCATCGATGGTCCGCTGGATGGCCTGGGTACAGGGGGCGCGGCCATCCGGCCGCGCCCCATATTTGACGACATTCCAATAAGTTTGCGCAGACAATCTCCCCGAGACGACCAAAAAAATGAGTACGGTGCCTATTTTACAAATGGTGCGCATGATGTTATGAATTCAGGTTTTATGCTCACGGAAGTGACACGACGGGGCCAGTCAGCCGCAAACGGGCAGATACCGCTTCACCCGACTGCACCGCAGCCTCGTCTGGCTGCCGCCCCCCGACACCGATGGAGACAATGCCCGGTGCTACCACCCTGCCGCCATCATCCGTCACCTTCGACAAACTTTCCTCATTGACCAGGAAACGCACTTCCTTTTTCTCGCCGCTCTTCAAATGAATACGCTGAAAGCCTTTCAATGACCGGATCGGCTGATTCGCGTCCCCGTCCTCGTGCCGCACATACAACTGGACCACTTCATCGCCCTCCCTCTGTCCGTCATTCTCCACCAGGCACTTCACCTCGACCGAATCGCTCGTCGCGATCCGACCGGCAACCCGCAACCCGCTGTACCGGAAATGCGTATAGCTGAGGCCGTAACCGAATTCATACAGGGGCGATCCTTTAAAGTAACGATAGGTCCTCCCCTTCATCGCGTAGTCGTCGAAGGAAGGCAACTCGCCGACCGAGCGGTAGACGGTGACCGGCATCCGGCCGGCAGGATTGTAATCCCCGAACAGCACGTCGGCCAGCGCGGTCCCAGCCGACTGTCCGTCATACCATCCCTCGACAATACCGTCGATATGGTCCTTTTCCCAGGTCACACTGACCGGCCCGCCGTTCAAAAGGACCAGCACGGTCGGCTTCCCCAGGGCCTGCACTTTCCGGACGAGTTCCTCCTGCGGCGCCGGCAGGCCGATGTCGGTACGATCGCCACCCGAAAATCCCGGCACGGAGAGATCCATTTCCTCGCCTTCGAGGTTCTGATTAAGCCCCATCGCCAGGATGACGACGTCGGCGTCGCGCGCGGCATCCAATGCCTCTTCCTCCGTAGCGGCCGTCACGGGCCGGGACCACAACAGCCGCATCAATGCATGGTTCACGGTATGATGTCGGTACTCGATCTTTATCTTGACCCACTCGCCTTTATGCACCCGGTAGAGACGAAACTCTTTTTGCGGGTGATGGACGCTTTCGAAATCCACCAGCAGGGAGTCGTTGATCCATAACCGGTAGGAATTGAACCCCTCGCCGCCCAAGGCGATCTCCCCGGTTTCCGGTACCTTTAGGTATCCCTTCCAGCGAACGCTGAAACTGTCCGCCGGCAACCGCGGATCGGGCGCCTGATCCCACCACAAAAAATCCACATTACCGTCCCTCCGTGTAAAGACAGGTTTCCCGGATAGCGACGCGTTGGCGAAATATTCGGCGGTGACGCCGTGCATCGCGCCTGCAGAATCCCCATAGAGAAAGGCAGCCGGTATGGGTTCCACCTGCGGGAACCCGGGAGCAAGTTCGCAACCCGTCACATACCGGACATGCACATTGGGCAATTTATCCCTTATCCCCCGCAGTAAGGTCACCCCGTTCTTGTTGTATCCGCTATAGTCGGCCCATAAGGTCTCTTCATCATCCGCCAGCGGACCGATCACTGCAATGTTGCGGATATTCTTCGACAAAGGCAGGATATGGTGCTCGTTCTTTAGAAGAACGATCGATTCCCTCGCCATTTGCAGCGCAATGGCACGGTTCGGTTTGGAGTCGACGGCCGAAAATGGTATTCTCCGGTAGGCAACCTTGTCGACAGGATCAAAAAGCCCGAGCGCGAACCGCTCTTTGAATAGCCGGGTCACCGCCTGATCGACCAATTTCTCTTCTACCATTCCTTTTCGAACTGCACCCACCAGGTATGGATAGGTTACCCCGCAATTCAGATCCGTTCCCGCACGCAAGGCCATTATGGCCGCGGCCGTCGCGTCGGACGCGACCTTATGCGTTTGCCAAAAATCCTTTATCGCCCAACAATCCGACACGACATAACCGCTAAAATGCCATTTGTCGCGGAGAATTTCCTGCAGTAGGGTGCTGCTGCCGCAACACGCATCGCCCATAAAACGATTGTAGGCGCACATGACCGACTGAACGCCTGCCTGTTGCACGGCAGCCCTGAAAGCCGGAAGGTAGGTCTCCCAAAGGTCCTTCGGACTGGGCTGGGCGTTGAATGCATGACGCAATGGCTCCGGTCCGCTATGCACCGCAAAATGCTTGGCCGTGGCCACTGTTTTCAGGTAATGCGGATCGTTCCCTTGCATGCCCCGGATATAACTAACCGCCATGGCACTGGTTAAAAAAGGGTCTTCCCCATACGTCTCCTGGCCGCGTCCCCACCGGGGATCCCTGTATATATTGATATTGGGCGACCAGAAGGTCAGCCCCTGGTAGATCCCGTGCTTCCCCTGTCGCAAAAACGCATTGTTCTTTGCCCTCGCTTCGGTTGAGATCACATCCCCAACCCGCCACATCAACGCTTTGTCAAACGATGCCGCCATGGCAATTGCCTGCGGGAAAACCGTTGCCTGACCGGCCCGCGCGACTCCATGCAATCCCTCATTCCACCAGTTGTAAGCGGGTACTTTCAGCCGGCGGATCGCCGGTGCGTCATAAACCAATTGACCTACCTTCTCTTCCAGGGTCATCTGCCCGACCAGGTGCTCCACACGCTCGTCGATTGGCAACGCCGGATTCAAAAAATCGAAATTCACCGCTTCCCGTCCCGACCCTCCATCCTGCACCCGTTCCGGCCCTCCATGCTGCGCCCGTCCCGGCCCTTTACCCTGCACCCGCGCCGACCCGTCACCCTGCGTCCATCCTCCATCCCCCGTCCCGGGAGCACTTTCCTTGCCGGAACCTTCCGTTGGCCCAACAGCTCCGGGACGTGATCTGCCCATTCTTAACCGCACTTTTCCCAACAGACCCGAGGCCACCGGCGCCCAACCACTCGCATCGAACGGGCTATAGGTGATGTCGACGAAAAAGAAATTCTTCCATGGGATCTTTTGACGGTCCATCCAGATAATGCGGTTCGCATCGAGATTGGTCACTTTGATCCGCAGGATGTTGCCAGCCCGTTTCAACAGCCCATGAGGGATATTCACCTGGTAAGGATAGCACCAATAGGTGCCAAGCTCATGGCCATTCAGGGACACCTCGGCTACCTCGCGAACATCGCCGAGATCCAATTGATATTCGTCGGCCGCGCTTCCCGGTCTGTCCAGACCGAATGTCGTTTCGTATTCCGCTGTCCCACTGAAATACCGCGCCATGCTGTCCCCGGACATCGTCCAGCTT
>DASZYU010000185.1:0-15719 GCA_035545215.1 Puia sp. | reverse complement strand
GTCTCTCGACGTGGTATTCCTTGACGAACCCGTACCCGCCGTGGACCTGCACCGCTTCGGTTGCCGTCCACATCGCCGTCTCCGACGCAAAGACCTTGGCCATCGACGAAGAAAGCGCGTAGTCGAGCCGATGATCCTTTTCCCAGGCCGCGCGTAAACAGAGCAGCCGGGCAGCTTCGATACGCGTAGCCATATCCGCGAGCTTGAACTGGATGGCCTGGTGCCGGGCGATCTCCTTGCCAAAGGCCTTGCGCTCTTTCGAGTAGTTGAGCGCCAGCTCATACGCGCCGCTGGCGATGCCCAAAGCCTGGCTGGCAATTCCGATACGCCCCCCGGCCAGTGTCTTCATTGCAAACGTGAACCCAAAACCGTCCTGCCCGATGCGGTTCTCTTTCGGCACTTTCACATCGTTAAAGAGAATACTGTGGGTATCGCTGCCGCGTATGCCCAGCTTGTTTTCCTTCGCGCCCACCACTACTCCGGGCCAGTCCTTCTCGACGATGAAGGCGTTGATGCCATGACTGCCTTTCGAAACATCGGTCTGCGCCATGACCAGGTACACCGACGCCGAATTGCCGTTCGTGATCCAGTTCTTGGTCCCATTCAGCAGATAATGGTCGCCCTTGTCTTCGGCGGTAGTGCGCTGCGAGGTCGCGTCGCTGCCGGCCTCCGGCTCGCTCAACAGGAAGGCCCCGATATACAGCTCGCCGTCCTTCTTCCCCTGCGCCAGCGGGGTGAGGTATTTGGTTTTCTGCGCATCAGTGCCATAGGTGTCCAGTCCCCAGCAGACGAGGCTGTTGTTGACGCTCATGCAGACACTTACGCTCGCGTCGATCTTGCTGATCTCCTCCATCGCCAGTACATAGCTGATCGTATCCATCCCCGAACCGCCGTAGGCCGGGTCGACCATCATGCCCATGAAGCCCAGGTCCGCCAGTCTCGACACCTGCTCTTTCGGGAATTTCTGGTGCTCGTCGCGTTCGATAACACCCGGCAAACATTCATTGCGGGCAAAATCGCGGGCGGCCTTTTTGATCATCAAATGCTCTTCCGATAATTGAAAATGCATAGGCAAACAAGCTTTCGTTTCGGCCGGCAAATCCCCGGCGCGTGCCCAAAAGTAAGAGAAAGTTGTTTAGCAAACTAACAGTTGGTAGTTTTTTTACGAGGAATTTCATACCGAACGACCCGCATAGGCCACCGAAAACAGCGAATGCGAAAAGAATGCCAATGACCAGTGCAGGTTGACCCCCGGCAGGACAATATTCCGATATCCGAATTTAGTCGCCGTCAATCCGACGTCTTCGAGAAGGACAAACAGGATCAGCCGTATCCCGGGCCCGTTAATACGCTCCATCAGATAATATGCCCCGCCTTCTTATGCAGCAGCGCAATCGCGGTCTTAAAGATAACGATAAACAACCCGGCCTCTTCTTCACTAAAATTGCTGGTCGTTTCTTCTTCCGCATCCTCGCTGTAGATCGTCGCGGCGGCAAACTGCAACAGGTCGGGCTGGCAAAACGATTCGATAACGGCCATCGCATCCGATTCTTCGAACCCATCCTGGAATACCGCCTCCATCTCGTCGAACTCTTCATTGAAGGCCTTCTCGAATTCCTGCTCGGTCACCGCGGGTATGCCCGGACTCAATTCCTGAAAGCTCAGCAGGATAATGGTAAGCACGTAGGCAACATCCTCCCGCGCATCGGGCATTTTCAATTCCCTGCTTTCCCCCAGCACATAGCCCACGAGCGCGGGCTGCTCCTTGGCAAATGAATCCCAGACCCGGCCGATCTGGCCCTCATCCATCCGCTGGATCCGGTCATTTATCAGGTCGATCGTTTGGTCCGTGATCAGTTGCATCCGTAATTTTCTGGTAAATTACCTAATTTGCCGGATTGCCGCATTCGAAAGAAAGAAAATTATTCTATGTCTAAACATTATTCCCATAGGAACCGGGTGGCCGTTTCGGTCTCCTCCGAGGTGGGCCGCCTCCGGCGCGTATTGGTCCATAGCCCGGACAGCGGACTGGGCAAGGTCGTCCCTTCGAAAGCGCAGGACTGGCTCTTCGAAGACATCGTCCACCTCGATACCATCCGCCGCAAAGAATACGATTACTATACCAAAATACTGCTCTATTTCCTGGACCCGGGCAAGATAAAAGGCCGTCTCGCAGAGATAGACGATGAAAAAAGCCGTCGGGCCTTCTATAAACCCGGCGACAAGGGCTTCTTCCGGTCGGACAAGGTGGTCGAGCTGCAATGGCTGCTGGCCGACATCCTGGCGGACAACGATATCAAACTGAAGCTCGTGGCGTCGGTCTGCGCCATCGAAGCCTGCTCCTACGAAGTCCAGCAGGGGTTGCAAGACCTGAACCCGGTACAGCTCGCCCGGACCTTTATCAGTGGCGCCATGGACGACGATCGCCTCCTCTTCGCCCCCATCCCAAATTTTATCTTCACCCGCGACATCGGGATCGTGATCAATAGCTATGTACTGCTGAACAAACCGGCCAAAAAGGCCCGTACGCGAGAAGCCCTCCTGGCCAAATACATCTTTTTCAACCATCCGCTCTTCGAAGAATACCGCGAAAAGATCATCGAGCTGAATGATACCCATCACCACTTCCTGCTGCCGCGCGAAGGCGACGACCGCAAGGTGACCCTCGAAGGCGGCGACGTGATGGTCATCTGCAAAGACCACCTGATCATCGGCGTCAGCGAACGGACTTCGGCCGAAGCGGCCCACCAGGCCATCCGCGTCCTGTTCGAAAAGAACGTGGTCAAGAAAATAACGATCATCCGCATCCCCAGGAAGCGCGATTTCATGCACATCGATACCATCTTCACGCAGGTGAAGCGGAACGTCTGGATCCTGCTGGGCACCTTCTCGAACAAATCTATCAAACACGAGAACGAAGACGATGTCCAACGCATCCTCGACAACAACAAAAAGGAAGACAAGCTGAAGATCATCCAATTCCGCAAAAAGGACCAGGCCAACCCCGAATATTTCGATAGCCTGGAAGACCTGCTCACCGATATCAGCAAAAACGACCTGGAATGCACCGAAAAGGTCCGGTTCATTTATTCCGGAAATAACGAATTTCCCTTCGACGCGCGTGAACAATGGACCGATTCTTGTAATCTACTAGCCCTGAAGGAAGGCGTGGTTTTGGGCTATGATCGCAATGACAAGACGGTAGAGGCTTTCCGGCGCAACGGCTTTTCGGTCGTCGCGGCCGAAGACCTGATCCTGCGGATGGAAAATGGCGAGATCAGCCCCGAAGAGATCGAGAACACATTGATCCTGATGCCTTCAGCAGAGCTGTCGAGGGCCCGGGGCGGTTTCCATTGTATGAGCATGCCGCTGCATCGCGATGAAATCTAATGCCTTTTGTATATGCAAACCACCGCACTTCTATGTCAAAAACCGTGGAATATGCAAACGACCTCGCATTTGCTGATGATACGCCCGGTAAACTTCAGCTTTAATCCCCAAACAGCCGTCAACAATTCCTTCCAAACCCCGGGCAAAGAAGCCGACGTCCAACGGCAGGCGCTGAACGAATTCGAGGGATTTGTGCGACTGCTGCGGGACAACGAAGTGGACGTCACCGTCATCGACGACACACCCGAACCGTACACTCCCGATAGTATTTTTCCAAACAACTGGGTCTCCTTCCATGAAGACGGCTCCGTCTGTCTCTATCCCATGTATGCCGTCAACCGACGGCAGGAACGAAAACCGGGCGTGTTGCAAAAAGTGGGCCGCCAGTTCCGCATTGCGGACATTTTCGATCTCAGCGGTTACGAACGCGAGGGTCTGTTTCTCGAAGGCACCGGCAGCATGGTCCTCGACCGGGAAGCGAAGATCGCCTATGCCTGCAATTCCCCCCGCACGAACTCCATCGTCCTGCATCAGTTCTGCAGCCGGCTCGGTTACACGCAGTTGACGTTCACCGCCGTCGATGCCCTCGGGCGGGACATCTACCACACGAACGTCATGATGTGCGTCGCGGACCGCTATGTGGTGGTCTGTCTCGATGCCCTGCCCTACCTGCCCGAGCGCACACGCCTCACCGATACCATCCGGGCCTCGGATAAGACCATTATCCCGATCACGCTCGACCAGATGAGCCATTTTGCGGGCAACATGCTGCAGGTGCACAACCGCCGCGGCGAAAAATTACTGGTCATGTCCTCGCAGGCATTCGAGTCACTCGATCCGGAACAGATCCTGCAGCTGACGTCCTTCAACCGGATCCTCCATGCCCCGCTGACGACCATCGAAACGAACGGCGGTGGCAGCGCCCGCTGCATGCTCGCCGAGATTCACCTGGAACCCATAAAATAAGGACAGACCCCGCCCCTCTTCGCCATTCACCGCACGCCCCTTCGCGATCAACCAGCGGTCCCTTCGCGATTGACCGGGTGCCTCATCGCCGTTAACCGTCTGCCGCTTCGCCATTCGCCGGCTGCCTACTGTCGCGGGGAAATCCTATGTTATCAATGTATTGTACTTTTCGAAAATCCGTGTCGGCCAATCCTTTGATGCATGAGATTCAATCCAAATGCTTACTTTTGGGACTTCGATTGCGCTTCTTCCCGTATCGACGCGGGTTTAAGGTAGAAATTTTTCAATAAATCATGCCATTGATTAAAGCTTTTTAAACTTCAAATTACAAGTCAGGGTTCCAAGATGGAAAACAAAGTCACTAAAATTGGCGTACTCACTTCCGGCGGCGATGCTCCGGGAATGAATGCCGCCATCCGTGCCGTTGTTCGTACCGGTATATATTATGGAATGGAGGTTTTCGGTATCATGCGGGGTTACAGCGGCATGATCGAAAACGATATCGTTCCCATGCATTCCCGGAGTGTCGCCAATATCATCCAGCGCGGCGGCACCATCCTCAAAACGGCACGTTGTAAAGAGTTTTTCGAATATGACGGTCGGAAAAAAGCCTACAACAACCTCAAAAAATTGGGCATCAATGGCTTAGTGATCATCGGTGGCGACGGCTCTTTCCGCGGCGCTCACAAGCTCAGCGAAGAGTTCGACATTCCCTGCATCGGCCTCCCCGGCACGATCGACAAGGATATCGCAGGGACGGATTTCACCATCGGTTTCGATACCGCGGTCAACACGGCCGTCGAGGCCATCGATAAGATAAGGGACACCGCCGACGCGCACGATCGGCTCTTTATCATCGAGGTCATGGGCAGGGATGCCGGGTATATTGCGCTGCACAGCGGCATTGCCACCGGCGCCGAGAACATCCTCATCCCCGAACGCAAAACGGATATCGAGGAGCTGGTCAATTCGCTGCTCGAGAAAGAGAGGCGGAAAAAACTGGTCAACATCATCGTAGTCGCCGAAGGTGACCGCGGCGCCGAAGACATAGCGGGGATCATCAAGGACCGCGTGCCGACGGCCGATACCCGGGTCTGCGTCCTCGGGCATATCCAGCGGGGCGGGTCGCCGTCCTGTCTGGATCGCCTGATCGCCAGCCGCATGGGCTATTCCGCGGTCGAGTGCCTGATGGAGGGCCGGCATAACGTCATGATCGGTATCGTCAACAACAAGATGCATTACACCCCGCTCGAAAAAGCGGTAAAAGCCAAACAAAAGATCAGCGAGGACTGGCTCAAGATCGTCAAAATATTAGCATCCTGAGGCCCGGAAGAGCGCCGTCCAAAGGACAGAAATTAGCGAACTAAAATATTCAATTCCCAATGTCAAAGAACTTATCGAAGTACCTCTACCAGGATATGGATAAACAAGCGGGTCTGCAGCACACGTTCCACAAGACCAAGATCGTGGCTACCGTCGGTCCCGCCTGCGACACCTATGACAAGCTGCTCGACCTCGTAAAGGCGGGCGTCAACGTTTTCCGGCTCAATTTTTCGCATGGCGGTCACGAGGATAAGGCGAAGATCATCGAGCACATCCGCAATATCAACCTCAGCGAACCTTACAATATCTCCATCCTGGGCGACCTGCAGGGCCCCAAACTCCGCGTCGGGGAGATCAAAGACGGCGGCCTCCCGATCGCACCCGGCGACATCCTTTGCTTCACCTCGCGCGAAAAAGTCGTCGGCACCAAGGAGAAGATCTATGTCAGCTATCCCAATCTGCATCATGACGTAGAGGTCGGCAACAAGATCCTCATCGACGATGGCAAGATCGAGGTGGTCGTGGTCAACGTCTCCCCCGAAGGCGACGTCAAAGTGGCTGTCACCTACGGTGGCGTACTCCTTCCGAAAAAGGGTGTCAATCTGCCCGACACAAAGATCTCGCTGCCCGCGCTCACCGAAAAAGACATCGCCGATCTCGATTTCATCATCCAACAAAAGCTGGATTGGGTGGCGCTCTCCTTTGTCCGCAAGGTCGAGGACATCTGCGATCTGAAACGCCGGCTCGCCGAACAAAAGAGCCAGTGCAAAGTCATCGCCAAGATCGAGATGCCTTCCGCGATGGACGATCTGCGCAACATCATCCTCGAGTCCGACGGCGTCATGGTCGCCCGCGGCGACCTGGGGGTCGAGCTGCCGGTGGAAAAGGTGCCGATGGCGCAACGCGAGATCATCCGGAAATGCATTCATCGCGCCAAGCCCGTTATCGTGGCCACGCAGATGATGGAAAGCATGATCGACCGCGTCAAACCGAACCGCAGCGAGATTACCGACGTCGCCAATGCTGTGCTCGAAGGCGCCGATGCCGTCATGCTCAGCGCCGAAACGGCTACCGGTCAGCACCCTGCGCTGGTCGTCGAGACGATGCGGAAGATCATCATGGAGGTCGAGCGGACCGAATACCGCTACAACCGCGAAGACGACCTCGCGCCGCAGCCGCACTCTCCTTCCTTCCTCAGCGATGCCATCTGCTACAACGCTTGCAAACTGGCCAAGGACGCCAATGCCGACGCGCTTGTAGGGATGACGCAGAGCGGCTACACGGCCTTCATTCTTTCCAGCTACCGCCCGAAATCGCCCCTGTACATCTTCTCGAAGCAAAAAAGCCTGATCAACCAGCTGAGCCTCAGCTGGGGCGTTCGCGCCTTTCATTATGCCGAAGAGGAGAGCGTGGATGACATCATCCACGACCAGCATGCCATCCTGAAAGAAAGGGGTTTCGTCAAACCGGGAGACGTGATCGTCAATACGGGCAGTCTGCCGATCGCTGAGCACCTGCCGACCAATATGCTCAAGATCACTAAGCTGAAATAGCGTTCAGTTTTTCTCTGATCTTCTGGATCTCTTCTTCCGCGGCGAGGACCACCGCCTGGTTTTCGCGCATCGCCGTATTGACGTAGTCCATGCCGCTGGCCTTTAAGATCCTGGCCGACGTGTGGAATTCGGTTGCACCTGTTTTTTCCGCGAGGTCTGCGATATTTGACGCGCGCACGCCCGAGCCGGGCATGATCACGATCCGGTCATCCGACTCGCGGACTAGCTGATCGATCAGTTGAGCCCCTTCCTCTGCGGTCGGACGGCCGCCGGATGTCAATATCCGCTCGCAACCCATCCGGATGATCGTTTCCATCGCTTCGAAAGGATTCGCCGCCCAGTCGAATGCACGGTGAAAGGTGACGCCCATCGGGTACGCCAGCTCGACCAGCCGCGCGCATCGCGCCGTATCGACCGATCCGTCCGCTTTCAGGATGCCGAACACGACGCCATTGCAACCTGCCGTCTTGCAGTACGCGATGTCCCGCTGCATGACCGCATACTCTTCATCGCTGTACAGGAAGTCGCCGCCCCTCGGCCGGATAATGGGATACAGCTGTATCCGCAATTGGTGCCGGGCGATCGCTATGGTTCCGGGAGAAGACGTCGTTCCGCCCTCTTCGGGTCCCGCGCACAGCTCCACCCGGTCGGCTCCTGCCCGCTGGGCGACCAGCGCCGAAGCGAGATTGAATGCGCATATCTCTAACCGGTAGCCCATACAGATGTTTTGTTATTCCGTCGCCGGGTCGCTGCGTCGCCAAAACCCCGGTCCCGGCCTGCTCAGGAAAAATGGGTTTTCGGAACGATCATCCGCTCTTCGGTATGACTCTTGATCGCATACGAGAACCCGGGTTGCAACGCGTAGGCTCCCGTCTCGCCCTTCTTATTGATCGCGATAAAAGCGACCTGGATATCCTTCGCCTTCTCGCCCTTGATGCGCGCGATCCTTTCGACCGCGGCCTTGCACGCCTGTTCCGGCGAAAGACCCTGCCGCATGTATTCGACTACCGTATGCGAGCCGCAGACACGTATCACATCCTCGCCCTGACCGGTAGAAGTCACCGCGCCCACTTCGTTATCCACGAACAACCCGGCCCCGATGATCGGCGAATCCCCCACCCTGCCGCGCATCTTGAAACCCATTCCGCTGGTGGTGCAGCTGCCGCTCAGGTTGCCTGCGGCATCCATGGCGACCATGCCGATGGTATCGTGATTATTCGGCCCCGCCGGTCCGTAGGCACCGGCTGCCTTGATGCCCTGCGGGCTTCCATCCGGGACCCGACCCGGCGCTGCTACCGCGATATCCGACGAAGACAACGGCTCGGCCGTCGCCGCGGGCCCGCCGCTCTTCGTATTTTCGATATTGATGACGGGTTTGTATTCCGATTTCTTCAGCCATTCCTTATAGGCCTTTTCCGCACTCGGGGAAAGCACATCCGGCTCCAGCGGGAAACCTTCCGCCACGGCGAACTGCTGCGCACCCGCGCCGACCAGCAGCACGTGCGGCGTTTTCTCCATGACGCGACGGGCCACCGAGATCGGGTGTTTGATCCTTTCGATCGCCGCGACGGCGCCGCAATTGAACTGGTGATCCATGATGCTCGCGTCGAGCGTCACATGACCGTCACGGTCAGGATTGGCGCCCAATCCGACGCAACAATTGATCGACGATTCGGTGACCTTTACGCCCGCTTCCACGGCATCGAGCGCGCTGCCGCCGCGTTCCAGCACCTCCCAGGCCCCCTTGTTGGCGTCTTTCCCCGTGTCCCAGGTGGAAATGACCACCGGTTGTCCGGTAACGACAGTAGCGTCCGGACGTCGTCCGGCCGCGGCGCCGGCCTTCCCGGCCAGCAACAACCCGAGCGAACTGAGAAATGACGATTGCAAAAATTTTCGGCGGTTGGACATGATTACTTAAATTGGTTCGGCAATTTAAAATTAATGATTATCATGAGAAAACTCCTTTTCGTCCTGCTGTTTTCGGCTTTCGCGCTCGCCGCACAAACACAAGGCACTCCCCAGGATAGCGCATGGATAAGGGAAAATTACTATAAGATGGAAACCTATATCCCGATGCGCGACGGGATCAGGCTCTTCACGACCTTGTATATCCCCAAAGATACGACCGAACAACATCCCATCCTGATGACCCGCACCCCTTACTCCTGCGCGCCCTATGGCGCGGATAGATGGAGGAACTATTACAGCAGCTATCTGCGTTACTACCTGCGGGAAGGGTACGTCATGGTCACGCAGGACGTACGCGGCCGGTGGATGAGCGAAGGAGAATTTGTCGACGTGCGGCCATTCAATAAAGACAAAAAGTCGAAAACAGACGTCGATGAAGCCAGCGACACCTACGATGCGATCGATTGGCTGGTCAAAAACATCCCGCATAATAACGGCCGGGTGGGAATATTCGGGATATCCTACCCCGGTTTTTATTCCACGATGGCGGCTGCCAGCGGCCACCCCGCGCTCAAAGCCGTCAGCCCGCAAGCCCCGGTTACCGATTGGTTCATGGGTGACGATTTCCACCACAACGGCGCCTTCTTCGTCATGGACGGCTGGGCATTTTATTCTTCGTTCGGCAAACCGCGCCCGCATCCCACCACGATCGGGCCTTCCGGTTTCGACTATTACACGAAGGACAATTACAAATGGTACCTCGAAACAGGCGCGCTAAAGAATATCATGCGGCTCACCGGCGACTCGATCGCCTTTTGGAAAGACCTCTACCAGCATCCGGACCGGGACGCGTGGTGGCAGGCCCGCAACGCCCGCGTGGCGCTCTACGATATCAAACCCGCCATGCTCGTGGTCGGCGGTCTTTTCGATGCCGAAGACTGCTTTGGCGCACAGAACGTGTACAAAGCGCTCCGGAAACAAAGCCCGGCTACCAATTCGCATCTCGTACTGGGCCCCTGGTATCACGGACAATGGGCCTCGAACGATGGAACGCACATGGGCAATGTCCGTTTCGGCTCGAATACCTCGTGGTGGTACCAGAACAACATCGAAATACCCTTTTTCGATTATTACCTGAAAGGCAAAGGCCCCGAGCCCCGCCTGCCCGCGGCTACCGTCTTCGTAACGGGGGCCAACGAATGGAAACAATTCGACCAATGGCCGCCCGCGGAGTCGCAGGACAAAGCCATCTACCTCCAGGGCGATGGCGGCCTCGCCTGGACCGCCCCTTCGGATAAAAGCAGCTTCAGCGAATACATCAGCGATCCGGCACACCCCGTCCCGTATGCCGATGGCGTTCATTTCTTCCGCACCCGCGAATACATGGACGATGATCAGCGTTTCGCATCCCGAAGGACCGACGTCCTCACCTTCCAGACGCCGGTATTGACGGAGGACCTGACGCTGGCCGGTCCCGTGACCGCCGATCTCAAGGTCAGCCTCAGCGGCACCGACGCCGATTTTGTCGTCAAGGTCATCGACGTCTTCCCCGACGATTTCAGTTATACCGAACAGGGCCCGGTTCCCGTGAGAAGCCACGACAATACCCCCGGTTATCCCATGGGAGGTTATGAAATGCTCGTACGCGCGGAGATCATGCGCGGACGCTTCAGGGAAAGCTTCTCTAAACCCGTTCCTTTCACTCCCGGCAAGGTGGAAACGGTGAAATGGACCACCCCCGACATCGCGCACACGTTTAAGAAGGGACACCGGCTGATGATCCAGATCCAGAGCAGCTGGTTCCCGCTGGTTGACCGTAATCCGCAGAAGTTTGTGGATATTTACACGGCTAACGACAGCGATTTCCAGAAAGAGACGATCCGCGTTTACCACGACGCGGCGCATCCTTCCTCGATCACGCTGCCGGTCCTCCGGTAGGCGAAGCCCAATGGCCGGATACCAACTGGCCAATGCCCGAAAACCAACTGGCCAACGGTCATCAACCAGCTGACCGATAGCCATAAACCAACTTGCCGGCAGCCAAAATTGCCGGCCAAACGCCGGGCCCGAAGATCCGGCGCCCGACAACCGAATACCTGCCGGCCAAAGGCCGACCAAAACAATTTGCTATGCGCACTCCCCATCTGCTCCCGATGGCGCTCGTCGTCCTGCTGTTGCCCGCCGCCTGCACGGCGCAGGATCGCCGCCCCACGTCCCAGGTCGCTTTTGTAAAGGACAACTTCGACAAGCGCGAGGTGGATATTCCCATGCGCGACGGCAAGCGCCTGCACACCGTCATCTATTCGCCGAAAGACCACACCGGGCGCTATCCCTTCCTCATGGAACGGACGCCGTATTCGGCAGGGCCCTACGATTCGGTCTATCGCGGCAACCTGGGTCCGAATCCGCAACTCATGCACGACGGCTACATCTTCGTCTACCAGGATGTCCGCGGGCGGTATTTGAGCGAAGGCGATTTCCAGGAAATGACGCCCGCCGGCGTCGGCCGCACCGACGAGAGCACCGACACCTGGGATACCATCGACTGGTTGTTGAAGAACGTAGCGGACAACAACGGTCGCGTCGGCATCTGGGGCATCTCTTATCCGGGGTTCTATGCTTCCGCTGCGCTCCCCAACGCACACCCCGCGCTCAAGGCCGTTTCTCCGCAGGCGCCCGTAACCGACGAATTCATCGGCGATGACGCCAACCACAACGGCGCCTTCTTCCTGCTGGACAATTTCGATTTCGACAACGGTTTCGACATCCCGCGACCGACCCCGGTCAAAAGATATCCCGGTCCGCTCTTCCATGTCGATATCGACGATGCCTATCGCTTCTTTCTGGACCTCGGGCCGCTGAAGAACAGCAACAAGCCCGAATATTTCAACCACCGGGGAAAGATCTGGGATGAATACCTAGAACATTCCACCTACGACGCCTATTGGCAGTCCCGGAACATCCGCACGCACCTGAAGAATATCCGGCCGGCCGTGCTCGTCGTCGGCGGCTGGTTCGACGCCGAGGACATGTTCGGTTCGCTGCACACCTATGAGGCGATCGAACGTCAGACCCCGGACAATGACGATCACCTTGTCATGGGCCCGTGGACGCACGGCGCGTGGTCGGCGAAGAGTTGGCCACGGTTTGGTCCGCTCGACTTCGGACAGAACGTCAACATTCGTTATCACGGGATCGAAACGGCTTTCTTCAATCATTACCTGAAAGACTCCGCCGCTGCCCCGCTCGCCGAAGCCACCGTTTTCGAGACGGGCACCAACCAATGGAAAACGTACGATACCTGGCCGCCGAAACAGGCGACGCCCTCGAAATTCCTGCTTCGCGAAAATGGAGCCCTCTCCAGCCAAACTGTCGGAGAGGCGCTGGAGGGTAAGATCAACGGCCTTTCATACGGCGCATCTTCCACGGCCCAGGTACACACTGCCGCCTATGACGAATACATCAGCGACCCCGCCAACCCCGTCCCCTATATCGATGGCGTACACGGTAGCCGCGTCAACCAGTACATCATCACCGACCAGCGGTTCGCCGCCCAACGCCCCGACGTCCTGTCCTACCAGACGCCGCCGCTCGATGCAGACGTCACCATCACCGGCCGTATCAAAGCCGACATCTTCCTCTCCTCGACAGGAACGGACGCCGACCTGGTTGTCAAGCTGATCGATGTACTTCCCGGCCCCGAAGACGGGATCGCGACCAACATCGATGCCGCCGGATACCAGCGGCTGGTTCGCGCCGAAGTCTTTCGTTGCAAATTCCGCAACAGCTACGAAAAACCCGAACCTCTCGTGCCCGGCCAACCGGCCGAGATCGCCTTCAACATCAACGAGATCGCTCACACGTTCAAAAAGGGCCACCGGATCATGGTCCAGGTACAAAGCAGCTGGTTCCCCCTGGTCGACCGCAACCCTCAGACGTTTGTGAATATACCGACCTGCAGCGAGTCGGATTTCAAAAAGGCGACCATCCGGATCTGGCACGATGCGACCCATCCGTCGGCGATTGTCCTGCCCGTCTTGCATTGATCCGCCCGATCGTTTCCCGGAAGCCGGCCCCTCCCCACACTCCCGAGCTTCGTGCTTCGCCCGGAAGCCGGCCCATCCCAGACCCATGAGCGTCGCGCGTTGGCGGCCGCCGGCCCATCCCAAACGCTCGCCCGTCGTGCTGTGCTAAAATAAGATTCCCTTATATTCGCCGCATGACCAGATACCTCCGCCTTCTCGTACTCCCGGCGCTGCTATGCTCCGCCATTGCCATCTACGCACAGGACGCTCCCGCCGCGATCATACCCGAACCCGTGAGTACGCAATGGAAAGATGGTCACTTTCAACTCGACGCGAACACCGTCATCGAAGCCACCGACTCCGACGTCCTGTCGGCCAATTTTTTCAATGACTATATCCAGCGGTTTTATGGTATGCGCCTCCATGTGGTCAACAACAGCACCGCACCCGCGCCAAACGCCATCATCCTGAGCACCCGGTCCGGTCAGGGTCCCGATGGCCGGTATGCGCTCGAGGCCACAACCGATGGTATCCGGATCACCGGCGCCACGCACAGCGGCACCTTCTATGGCATGCAGACGCTGATCCAGCTGTTACCGACAAGCCCCTTCCGGGGCACGGCGCACGGCCCTCAGGTCCGGCCGGAGAACGGCGGTCTTTCCATCCCCGCGGTCTCTATCCTCGACTATCCGCGTTTCGGGTGGCGCGGTCTCCATCTCGACGTAGGCCGGCACTTCTTCCCGGTCGATTTCGTCAAACGCTACATCGATTTCATCGCTCTTCATAAAATGAACTATTTCCACTGGCACCTGACCGAAGACCAGGGCTGGCGAATAGAAATTAAACGGTATCCAAGACTAACGGAGGTCGGCGCCTGGCGCAGCGGGACCATCATCGGTCACTTCCCCGGCACGGGCAACGATAGCACTGAACATGGCGGTTACTACACACAGGACCAGATCAAAGACATCGTCAAATATGCCGCCGACCGCTACATCACCATCATCCCCGAGATCGAAATGCCGGGTCACGCCTCGGCGGCGCTCGCGTCCTATCCCTGGCTCGGCTGTACAGGCGGCCCCTACCACGTTCAACAGACCTGGGGAGTATTTAAAGACGTCTACTGCGCGGGTAACGACAGCGTTTTCACCTTCCTCGAAAATGTGCTCGACGAAGTGATGGACCTCTTCCCTTCGAAATACATTCACATCGGCGGAGACGAATGCCCGAAGGATAGCTGGAAGGTATGCCCGAAATGTCAGGCGCGGATGAAGGAGCTCGGTCTGAAGAACGAAGACGAGTTGCAAAGCTGGTTCGTCCAGCGCATCGAAAAATACATCAATTCCAAAGGACGCCGCATCATCGGCTGGGACGAGATCCTCGAAGGCGGCATCGCGCCGAATGCCACGATCATGAGCTGGCGCGGTGAGCAGGGCGGCATCGACGCGGCAAAACAACACCATGATGTGATCATGACGCCGGGCGGCTATGTCTATTTCGATCACGCGCAAACGCACAACGACGATTCGCTGACGATCGGCGGCTATCTCCCGCTGGAAAAAGTATACTCCTACGAACCCATCCCCGCCGAGCTCTCCGGTAGCGACACGGGCTATGTCCTCGGCGCGCAGGCCAACGTATGGACCGAATACATGAGCAATCCGCGCAAGGTGGAGTACATGCTCTTTCCACGGCTGAGCGCGCTCAGCGAGGTCTTGTGGAGCCCGAAGGCCAGTCGCAATTACGTGGATTTCCAAAACCGCCTCGCCACCCAGTACAAACGCTACGCGCTGTGGGGCGCCGATCATTACGACGTCTATTTCAAACCCGCCGACCCGCAGGTCCGGGCCAGGATCGACGAATGGCAGGACCGTAAATTCGGACTGCTGATGCACTGGGGCACCTACAGCCAGTGGGGTATCGTCGAGAGTTGGAGCATCTGTCCCGAAGACGAAGGCTGGACGCAACGACGCGGTCCGTATTCGAAAAGCTACTACGACTACCTGCATGCCTACGAGAACCTGAAAACGACTTTCAACCCCACGCATTTCGACCCTTCCAAATGGGCTGCCGCGGCGCAGGCAGCAGGGATGAAATATGTCGTCTTCACCACCAAACACCACGACGGGTTTTGCATGTTTGACACCAAACAAACCGATTATAAGATCACTTCCCCCGAGTGTCCCTTCTCGTCGAACCCGAAAAGCAACGTCGCCAAAGAAATATTCGACGCCTTCCGGAAAGACAATTTCCTGATCGGCGCCTATTTCTCGAAACCCGACTGGCATAGCAACGACTACTGGTGGTCCTATTTCCCGCCGAAAGACCGGAACGTCAACTACGACCCGGCGCGTTATCCCGACCGGTGGAAGGCGTTCAAGGATTACACCTACAAGCAGATTGAAGAGCTGATGACGGGATATGGCCGCATGGACCTGCTCTGGCTCGACGGCGGCTGGGTGCGCCCGCTTTCGACGGTCAATGCCGGGATCGACTGGCAACGCGGCATCCGCTATGACCAGGACGTCGATATGCCGAAGATCGCAGCGATGGC
>DASZYU010000184.1:0-20581 GCA_035545215.1 Puia sp. | reverse complement strand
ATTTCCTGGACGGCACGGAGGTCCGCGCCGCCTTCGACGAGATGGGTCGCAAACGAATGCCGGAAAGTGTGCGGAGAAATGTTTTTGGTGATCCCGGCCTGCCGGACGAGGTCTTTCAGCAGGAGGAAGATCATCACGCGGGTAAGCCTGGCGCCGCGGCGGTTGAGGAACAGGATGTCTTCGCTGCCTGGTTTTGGGTGTACATGCACCCGGATATCGTGTTGGTAGATACGTATGTATTTGGTGGCGGAAGCGCCGATGGGCACCAGGCGCTCTTTATCGCCTTTGCCGATGACCCGGATATAGCCTTCGTCGAGATAAAGACAGGAGATGCGAAGACCAACGGCTTCGCTGACGCGGAGGCCGCAGCTGTACATCGTTTCGAGGATGGCCTTGTTCCGCCCGCCTTCAGGTTTGCTGAGATCGATGCGGCCGATGATGGCCTCTATCTCGTCGAAGCTGAGCACATCGGGAAGCGCGCGTTTGAGCTTGGGCGACTCCAGCAGGGTAGTCGGATCGGTGGAGACGATCTGTTCGATGAAACAATATTTGAAAAAGGAGCGTATCCCCGAGAGGATGCGAGCCTGGGAGGCGGCGTTCAGGTCCAGGCCGGCGATCCAGCGGAGAAAGTGCTGGAGATCGTCCAATCCGACCTTGTCGGGGGTTTTCAGCGTGCCCGCGGCCTGGAGGTATGCGGTCAGCTTGTCTACGTCCCTGAGGTAGGCCTCCACCGAATTGTCGGAGAGCGATCGCTCGAGCCCCAGCCAGGCCTTGTACCCTTTTTTATAGGCGTCCCACATGCGCCGAAGATAAATATGAGCGGGATACGCTCCAACAAAAATTCTATATTTGCAACCTATGTCAACAGTCAATTTGCGTTCGTTCAGACAGGTCGTTGTTCAGAACCGGCGGCGTATGCGGGCCTTTCTAACCCGGCTGGAAAAAAGACCCCGCAGGGGCCTGGACCGCCTGAAACTCGAAACGGACCGGCAGATCTGGGAGCGTACCGATTGTCTGCAATGCGCGAATTGCTGCAAGACCATGTCCCCGACCTATACGCGCGAGGACGTGCGCCGCATCTCGCGACACCTGGGCATGTCGCAGGCGGCATTCCGGGCCAAATGGCTTTATAAGGACAAGAGCGGCGACTGGATGAATGTTCAGCAGCCGTGTCAGTTCCTCGATCTCCGGACGAACCTGTGCAGCATCTATGCGGTCAGACCGAGGGATTGCGCCGGATTTCCGCACCATACCAGGAAGAAGATGAACGCGGACTACATGCACATGTACAAACAGAACGTCGAATATTGTCCGGCGACCTATCGGCTCGTGCAGACCCTGATGGAAAAGCTGAACGGCAACGGTCATTCGTAGACGTCTTCAAAGAGCATATATTCGGGATTGCGGTCCGCATCCAGCGTGATGGACAGGACATCGTATTGAACGCGCCTGTAGACGGGCCAGCGGTATAACCACCCCACCGCGCCGCGCATGATGTGTTGCAGTTTTTTCCGGTCGACGCTTTGTTCGGGGTGACCGTATTCGGAAGAACGACGCGATTTTACTTCGATGAAATGGAGGACACCGGCTCTGCCGGCGATGATATCGACTTCATACCGGCCCTGACGCCAGTTACGCCGCAGGATGAAGAATCCCTGTCGTTTGAGCCAATCGGCGGCGAGTCCTTCTCCGGTTCGTCCAAATTCTGCGTTCCGTGGCACCGTTCTTGATTATCTTTGGTATAACATGACACCAGATCAGAAAGTTTTCAAGCTGCAGGGGAAAGTGCAACACTACGCATGGGGAGGTTTCAGTTTTTTGCCACAATTATTGCATATCGACAATTCGGACCGCCGTCCTTTCGCGGAATATTGGCTCGGGGCACATGAGAATGCGTCTGCAGAGTTGGAAGGAGTGGTTGCGGTGACGGCTGCTGTGGGGGGCGCCGTACCAGCGGGGTCTACGATGGGGGCGACTGCGCAGGCGAGGACTGCGGCGGGGGATGCTGCTGCGGCGAGGACTGCGGGAGTTGAAGGGCCGGGAGGAAGGACTGCGGCGGGGGATGCCGTGGCCGCGGGGACTGCGCTGAACAGTTATATCCGTCAACATCCGGAAGATACGCTGGGGCCGCATACGGCTGCGCGTTTCGGAAGGCTGCCCTATCTTCTGAAGATACTGGACGTGAAAGACATGCTTTCGATCCAGGTGCATCCCACGAAACGCAATGCCGAACTGGAGTTTGCGGAGGAGAACAGGAAGGGCATCCCGTTCAATGCACCGCACCGGAACTATAAGGATGATAACCACAAACCGGAACTGATGCTTGCGCTGGGCGAATTCTGGTTATTGCACGGGTTCAAACCGGAGCAGGAGTTGCTGAAGACCCTTCACTCGGTGCCCGAACTGCGGTTTTTGCTCCCGGTCTTCAAACGGCAGGGTTACCAGGGTGTCTATCAGACAGTCATGGAATTGCCTCAAAAAGAGGTGAACGCACTGCTGGCGCCGCTGCTCGGGCGGATCATCCCGCTGTATAAAGAGGGTCAGCTGAAAAAGCACGAGGAGGATTTCTGGGCGGCGCGCGCCGCGCTGACCTATGATGAACCGGAGAAGACCGATCGCGGTATCTTTTCGATCTATCTGTTCAATCTTGTGAACCTGCATACCGGCGAGGCCATCTTCCAGGATGCGGGACTGCCGCATGCTTATCTCGAGGGCCAGAATGTGGAGATCATGGCCAATTCGGACAATGTGCTCCGGGGGGGGCTGACACCGAAACATGTCGACGTGCCCGAACTGATGAAGCATGTTCGTTTCGAGCCGACCATTCCGCGCATCATCACCGGTGGCGACGAACCCGGGCGTATCGCGGTTTATCATACACCTGCCCCCGATTTCGAGCTGAGCAAACTGAGTCTGCTGCAGGGGGAGTCGCTGACGATCCGGGCGCATTCGGCGGAGATCTACCTTGTGCTGCAGGGGTCGGTGGGGGTGATCGAACCGCGCGCTGCCCCGTTTGGCCGCAAAAGGGGAGAGGCGTTTGTCGCGTTCCACCAGGCGAAGTTCGAGCTGAAGGCGCAGGAAGATGCGGTAGTATACCGGGCGTCGGTACCGGCGGGGGCGTTGTAACTATACCGGATTGTAGCCGGCCCTGGCGAATTGGCCGACCGGTCCCGAGACTCGTCATTATTTACGCATCTCGGATTCGAAGATCGTATCCACCTCGAGGTCTTTTCCGTCGGCGGCGGCGGTGGCGAGCTCGTCGCAGCGGTTGTTGTGGGGATTGTCGGCGTGTCCGCGCACCCACACGAAACGGAGGTGGTATTTCCTGGCGAGGTCGTAGAAACGGAGCCAGAGGTCCCTGTTTTTTTTTCCGCCTTTGAAATCGGTGGCTATCCAGTTCTTCAGCCAGCCGTGTTCCACAGCCTTAACAACATATTGGCTATCCGAATAGATGGTGACGGTAAGGCCTTCTTTTTTGAGGGCTTCGAGACCGGCGATTACGGCCATCAGTTCCATCCGGTTGTTGGTGGTATAGCGGTAGCCCCGGGAGAGCTCCTTTTCGTGGCCGCCCCACTTCAGGATGGTGCCGTAACCGCCCGGGCCGGGGTTCCCACGCGAGGCGCCGTCGGTGTACATGATCAGTTGGCTGCTCATACCTGGAATACGCCGGTTTTAAGGTCCGCGAGGTAGGGATTGTGGGAGGCTGCATGCAAGCCCTCGGCGATGACGCGGCGGGTTTCGGCGGGATCGATGATCGCGTCTACCCATAACCGTGCTGCTGCGTAGTAGGGGGAGGTCTGGTTATCGTACCGTTGCCGGATCTCGTCCAGCAGGCGTTTTTCCTCGGCGGGATCGAGCTCTTTACCTTTTGTTTTTTTCGCGCTCACCTGTATCTGAAGCAGGGTCCTGGCGGCTTGTTCCCCACCCATCACGGCGATACGGGCTGTCGGCCAGGCATAGATGAACCGGGGGTCGTAGGCCTTGCCGCACATCGCATAGTTGCCCGCCCCATAGGAATTGCCGATGATGACCGTGATCTTGGGCACGACGGAATTGGCGACGGCGTTGACCATTTTTGCACCGTCCTTGATGATGCCGGCGTGTTCGCTGCGCGAGCCGACCATGAACCCCGTGACGTCCTGCAGGAAGACGAGAGGTATCTTTTTCTGGTTGCAGTTCAGGATAAAACGGGCGGCCTTGTCCGCGCTGTCATTGTAAATGACGCCGCCCATCTGCATCTCGCCTTTTTTCGTCCTGACGACCTTGCGTTGATTGGCGACGATGCCCACGGCCCAGCCGTCGATGCGGGCATAGCCGCAAAGGATCGTTTTGCCGTAGTCTTCCTTGAATTGTTCGAAAACGGAGTCGTCGACGATGCGGGAAATGATGTCGACCATGTCATAGGGTTTCGACGGATCGGAAGGAAGGATACCGTAGAGTTCTTCCGCGGGATGGCGCGGCGGCGCCGGGGTTGTCCGGTCGAAGATGCCGTTGGAAGGAGTATGGCCCATCCTGCTGACGATGTTCCGCACCTGGTCGAGACATTCCTGTTCGGTCGCGCATTTGTAGTCGGCGATGCCCGATATTTCGGTGTGGGTGACGGCGCCGCCCAACGTTTCGGCGTCGATGTCCTCGCCGATGGCCGCCTTCACCAGGTAGGGCCCTGCGAGGAAGATCGAACCATTGCCTTCGACCATCAGTGTTTCGTCGCTCATGATGGGCAGATAGGCGCCACCGGCTACGCAGGGGCCCATGACGGCCGCAATCTGGCTAATGCCCATGGCGCTCATCCGGGCGTTGTTGCGAAAGATCCGACCGAAATGTTCTTTGTCGGGGAAGATCTCGTCCTGCATGGGCAGGAAAACGCCGGCGCTGTCGACGATGTAGATCACCGGTAAACGGTTTTCCATGGCGATCTCCTGGAGGCGAAGGTTCTTTTTGCCGGTGATGGGAAACCAGGCCCCGGCTTTCACCGTTTGATCGTTGGCGAGGATAACGCATTGGCGGTTGCCGACATAGCCGATGCCGGCGACCGTTCCCCCGGCGGGGCAGCCGCCCTGTTCTTCATACAGACTAAACCCCGCGAGTGCGCCGAGTTCCAGGAAATTGGAATCCTTGTCGACGAGGTACCGGATGCGTTCACGCGCCGTCATCTTTTTCTTTTCGTGCTGTTTTTCTATGGCCGCGTTTCCTCCGCCCAAAGCGATCTTATCGAGCCGGGTTCTCAGCTGGCTGATCGCCCTTCGCATCGCATCATCATTTTTGTTGAAATCCGGTGTCCCTGATAGCATAGCCGATCATTATAAGTGCAATTTAACATGGATACAGAAATATTTTGGAGTATTTTTAGCGGGTATGCCAACACGACGCAAAATAACCTGGACTGTGGTGATCGTGCTTGCGGTGGCGATCAAGGTCTTTTCCTGTTTTCCGTACGCTGTCGAGCACTATTATTCGAAAGGCATCTATCCCGGGATCGCCCGGGTGCAACGAATCCTGTTCGGCTGGGTCCCCTTCAGTATCGGCGACCTTTTTTATCTCGGCGTCATTCTCGTGGTGCTGTACCGGCTGGTGGGGTTGATCCGCGCGCTGATCCGGAAAAAGGCGCAAAAGGGCTGGTTCGCAGCGTTGGCGCGCAGGAGCGTATTCGCGTTGCTGTGGGTCTACGTGCTGTTCAACGGGCTTTGGGGCCTGAATTACGATCGGTTGGGGATAGCCGATCAGTTGCGGCTGACGGCGAAACCGTATACGACGGCAGAATTGCAAGAATTGACCTCGCTGTTGGCCGGTGAACTGAACACACTCGACAGCACGGGAAGACTGGACCGGTCCGGCCTCTCGCATATGGCAAGGTTGCGGTCGGGGGCTATCGCCTGTTATGACAGCCTGGAAACTGCCGATCCGAGGTTCGGGTACCGCGCCGCATCCGTGAAGTCGTCGCTGTTCAGCTATCCGGGCATGTTCCTGGGTTTTGCGGGCTACTACAATCCGTTTTCGGGCGAAGCGCAGGTGAATACGCGAAACCCATTGTTCACCCAGCCGTATACCACCTGTCATGAAATCGCCCACCAGCTGGGTTATGCCAAAGAGAACGAAGCCAACTTCGTCGGGTTCCTGGCTGCGAGGAAGTCGCCGGATCCCGCGTTCCGGTACTCCGTATACCTGGATCTCTTCCTGTATGCCGTGCGTGAGCTGTATGTCCGGGATTCGGCGCTGGCGCGGTCGTTCCGGGACAGTCTTGGTCCGGGCGTGCGGGCGGACCTGCGGGAAATTCAGCGGTTCAACCGCAAATATGCCAATTCGCTCGAGCCCATGATCTGGGCGCTCTATGGCAAATATTTAGCAGCGAACCGGCAACCGAACGGCATTGCCACGTATTCGCAGGTGACCGCCTGGCTGATCGCTTACGGGCGCAAGAACGGGTGGGAATCGTTAGAATGAATTTTTCCACATCATGCTTTCGACCGGCCTGTCGGGCTGGGCGTTATATTTCGCATTTTTCTTTTGGTTGTATTTCACCAGGATCTCGCCTTCGACGGGAAAATAGATCAATTGTCCTACAGGCATACCCTTATATACCTTGACCGGTTGTTTGACAGAGATCTCTAGTGTCCAGTTGCCGCAGAAGCCGACGTCGCCTTTGCCGGCTGTGGCATGGATGTCGATACCCAAACGGCCGGTGGAGGACTTACCCTCGAGAAAGGGCACGTGTGCATGGGTTTCGGTGTATTCGTGGGTGACCCCCAGGTAAAAGATGTGTGGGTATAACACGAAGCCTTCCTCCGGGATCTCGAAATATTCGATCTCGTTGTGTTTTCGGGCGTCCAGGATGTGTTCGCGGTAGGTGGCCAGCCATTTTCCGAGGTGCACGTCATAGGAGTTGCTGCCCAGGCAGCCGCGGTCATACGGGTCGATCTTTATCGTTCCTTTTTCTATTTCCTGCAATATGCGCGTATCGGATAGGATCATATGAAATTTGGTTAAGTTTGTAAATTGGCCCGCCAAAGGAGCGCCGAACGGCCATTTGCGAATATGTGAATATAATTCTATAGATGCCCCTGTTTTATCAACATAATATCAACCACGAAACAAAATTAGGGATTTGGCATATCGCGGAGCCCGAATCCTTTTTCCTCGAGAAGGTGCCGTTGAAAAGAGATGTGTCGCATCCCTTCAAGCGCCTGCAGCACCTCGCCGGCCGGTATCTGCTGGTTTCGTTGTTCTCCGATTTCCCGTTGGATGAGATCAGGGTGGCGGATACGCGGCGCCCTTTTCTTGCGAGCGAGAAATATCATTTTTCGATTTCGCATTGCGGGAGCTATGCCGCAGCGATCGTGAGCACGAACAGCAGGGTAGGGGTGGACATCGAGCTGATCACGCCGCGCATCGAGCGGCTGGCGGATAAATTCCTGCATGAGGAGGAAGCGCATTTCTTTAACGACGAATATGCACTCTTCCTCGAGCAGTGGGGGCTGCGCGGGCGGGTCTTCCAGGAGTTCCTGACGCTGATCTGGAATGCGAAGGAGGCGATCTACAAATGGTATGGCCGGGGGGAGCTGGACTTCAAAAAGCATATGAAGCTGGAGGGCAGCATCAATCTCGAAGGCGACTGGATCAAATTGCCGTTCGTTTTTGCCAAAGGGAAATGCATTCACCTGGGCGTGGAGGGAAGGATCTTCGAGGAGCAGTCGTTGACGCTGGCCTGGCTGCTGACGTAAGGGCAGGGGTGCCGGGTCCGCGCGGCGGGGCAAGGATGGGGCGGGTCGTTCGGCGGCGGAAGGGCCGGAGGCGGGCGAATGTTGCCGGCGGACGGATACTAAAAGCCTGATTTTTGCGTTGAAAGAAGGCCCTAAACGCGATCCTCATGAAGAACCACCTCGCTGTTACCGGAATACTGTTTTTTTTGTATTCCTGCTCTTCCACGAATTTAATGTCGCTGAGCGTCACCGAACCTGCGCCTGTCAGCATTGCGCCTTCCATGAAATCGGCAGTCGTGGTGAACAGAAGCCGTGCGGCTGACGAAAGCAAAACGGTCGACGCGATCCATCGAACGCTGTCGCTGGAGACTAAAGATCTGCAGGCGGATGGCGCCAAAGCCAGTGTCAGGGGTCTCACTGACGAATTGTTGAAGGACGGACGCTTCGCCTCCGTAAAATCGCTGGATAATCTCGATCTGCGTTCTTATGGTGCGGGGATATTTCCCACTTATCTTTCCTGGGATACCGTGGAAAAGATCTGCGGCGAAAACCATGCGGATGTCCTGTTCTCGCTGGAGTTGTTCGATGCCGCAGCGAAAGTCGGTGTCGGAGGCGCTCCAGCGCTGCTGTCCAATCCGCTCGGCGCCGTGGCGGCGCTCGAACAGCCGTTCAGCATGAATACGCGTATCCGGACCGGATGGAGGATCTATGATCCGGCTACCCGGAACATTCTCGACGAATTCATCATCTATCGCGATCTCGTTAGCCAGGGACATGGCGTCGGTCCGGTGTCGGTCAGCAATTCGCTGCTTGTCCGCAAAGAGGCGGTGAACAAGGCGGGTATCGACGCGGGGCAGGAGTATGGGTTGCGTATCGTACCGTATTCGGTGCGGGTGTCGCGGTGGTATTATGTGCGCGGCAACAGCAGTTTTATCGTTGCCAGGAGAATGGCCCAATCCGGGGATTGGGATGACGCCGCAAAACTGTGGCAACAGCAAACGGAGAGCCATTCGCGCAAAGTCGCGGGACGAGCCTGTTACAATATGGCGATCATCAGCGAGATCAACGGGGATCTGAACGCGGCGCTCGATTGGTCCAAGAAGGCGTATGAGATGTACAATAACCGGCTTGCACTCAGCTATACGAATATTCTTCGCGACAGACAGAACAATAACGAAGTGCTGAAAAGCCAGACCGAGATCACGGGTCCGTAGCGGGGGCCGGTCCGCCGGTCGACAGAATAATGCGCCGCCCGGGGATGGGATAGGGCGCCGGCCGACAGAATAAGGCGCCGCCCGGGGATGGGATAGGGCGCCGGCCGACAAGATATCGCGCGGGCGACGGGTAGGGCGCGGTTCGGTTTGCCGGAGTCGTAGTCCGGGGACTGGGCTTTTGCGGGACTGCGTGGGTCGTGCTCCCGCAGCTACCCGGTGAGCAGATCGTCCTCGTCTTCCAGGAGTTGGACATCGATGGCGTCTTTGCCCGCGATCCCTTCGATCGAGCCGCGGACGTGTGCGGCGTTGAGGAGCACCTTTTCCAGCTGTTTTTCCCTTGCCTTCCACAACCGTTCCATAGTATCCCTTTCGCGCTGAATGGATTGTTTCATGGACAGGAATCCCTCGCGGATCGCTTTCCATTGTTCGCTGAATTCCGCGCTCGTGAGGTAATTGTACAGCAGGTGCATCTTATCTCCTTTGTTCTCCTGGGACTTGGTCGCATTGAAGATGCGGATGATGCCGTCCCGCAATACGTGCGAAAGCGCTTTTACTTCGGCAAAGGAGCAGACCCAAACCCCGTTGATATCGCCGAAGCGGTCGAGGTCTTTTGGCATGGCCTGCGTGACGATGACGGCTACCATTGCGCCCTGGCTGCGCATATCGGCTTTCAGCTTTTCGACCCAGTCCTGGGAGAACGTCTGCGTCCGTTTGCTTTCGTAGATGATGCGTCCGCATTCCTGACCGAAATTATTCCGAACGGTGAGGATGCAATCGGCTCCGCGAATGCCTTTGCCGACCTCGGCGACCTTATCGAAGGGGAAGGCAGCGCGCAACAGTTCTTCGAGCGCGAGTTCCTGTACTTCGCCCTGCAATTGCATCGAGCCCTGTTCGGCCTTGCGTTTCATTTCTTCGGCGCGGCGTTCCATTTCGACGGCCAGTTTCTTTTGATCGTCGAGTTGTTTCTCCAGCTCTTTCACCTTCAGTTGATGGGCGGTCTCGCGGTCGGCGACCTTCTTTTCTTCGAGCTCGCGGATCTCTTTGGACAGGCGGACCCTTTCCTCCTGCAGCAATCGTTGCACGGAGAGTTCGAGCTCGGCTTCCTTATTTTGCAAGTCCTGTTCCTTTTTCAGGAATTCCAGCTCGCGCTGGCGGGAGGCGCGGAGTTTTTCTTCGCTGTCTTTCCTGGCGTCCTCGAGAAGACGGAGTTTGTTCTCGTAATCGCTGGTGATGGATTTACGAAGCGTTTGTTCGATCGCGGACTGCGCCGAACGTTTTTCTTCTTCCAGCCGCCGCGCGAAAGACGCCTCCTTTTCGGCGATGAATTTCTGCATCTGCGCGCGCAACTCCTTTTTATATTCTTCCGCCACCGCCTCTTCCATTGGGAATTGGTGGCCGCAGTTGGGGCATTTTATTTCGTTGGGCATGCGATTAATTGGAATGGTTGCAGCAAAGATAAGTAATGGGCGGATAGCTGCGGGACTAACCTATGCCGTGCTCGCGCTGGTAGAGCTGCGGGGTTTTTCCGGTGAGCTCTTTGAAGTTCTTGTGGAAGCAGGTGAAATTGTTGAAGCCGCTTTCGTAGCACAGCTGTTTGATGCTGATGCGGTTATCGAGGAGGAGTTTGCAGGCGTGGCCGATGCGGAGCTCGGTCAGGAATTGGGTGTAGGTCTTGCCCGTCCGCGACCTGAAATAGCGGCAGAAGGAATTGGGGACGAGGCCCGCGACGGCGGCCACCTCGCCGAGATAGATCTTGCGCGTGAAATGGCGGAAGGTGTAATCGTATATCGCGTTGATCCGGTGGTTTTCCTGTTCAGAGAAGTCGGGGCGGAAGCCGATGGAAGACAGCAGTTCGAGCCGGGGAGAGGCCGCAAACGCGGACAGACATTCGATCAGGGCGATGACCCGGCCGATGCCCTCGGTCGAGCCGATGGAGGCGATGAGCGCTGGAATCCGCTCGTCCTCTTTGGCGCTGATGAGGATGCCGCGCCGGGCCTTTTCGAGGAGGTTGCGGATTGGCTTGAGCTCCGGGAGATGGAGAAAGGGGTCGCCCCAGAAATTTTCGGAGAAATGGACGACGGTGGAGTGCACGGGTCGTCCGGAGTCCTCGCTGAAATGCGCGTCGTCGTATCGCCAGTAATGGGGCAGATTGCTGCCGACGAGGATGATATCGCCGGGTTGAAAGCGTTTGATGTGGTCGCCGACGAACTGCGTGCCGCTGCCCTGGTGAAAGATGATGAGTTCCACCTCCGCGTGGTAGTGCCAGCGGTTGTTGATGAACGGGTCCCTGTCTTCGCGCACGCTGAAGGAGTGCGAGGGGGCCCTGGGGACTTTTAGCAGCTTGGGCTTCATGCAGGACGCAAAGGTAGCAATTTAGCGTCAGAGGGGTTTCGCGGTCCGGGCGATGTCGATGTCGTGGGCCACTGCCGCGCGTGTCATGGCCCAATGCCAGGCGAGGCGGGCGTTGGCGGCGGAGCGGACGCCATTTTGTTCGCTGAGATGCGTGAGCGGCATATCGTTATAGAGCGGCCGGGTAAGCCGGATCACTTCGTCCCAGTCTGCGAGCGCCTGCCGAAGATAGCGGATCGCGGACCGTTGTGCGGTGGTATCGCCGGTGCGGCGGAATGTTTCCAGCGCGACGGCGCCTTGCAGCTGGTGGGCAAAATGAAAACCAAGCGCGGCCCAGACGCGTACGTCCGTGACTTCGTACTGCAGCGAGGGTGAATTTGCGGTAAGGATATTGCTTACGAGGCTACGCGCTTTGCTGCAGTCCTTTTGAAGATCGCCGACGAGCTGCAGGGGAGTGGTCCGGCCGGTGATGGGTCTGTGCGCCATGAGGCTGTCGACATACTCTTTCACGGAGACATAAACCGGGTCGGTGACGGGGTGACCGATGAGGCGGTCCACCGAGATATAATTGACGCTTTTGGTGACGGTGTCGAGGGCCAGAAAACCTTCGCTGTAAAGCGTGAAATCCCAGGTAAAGTCGAAATAAGACGCGAGGCGGAGCGGTGTCTTGCCGGCTAGCGCATAGGCATCGAGGAGAGGGGCGGCAGGTCTGCCGTAGCGTCGGACGAACTCCACGCGAAAGACGGAGTCGGGGGTATCGGGGTTATACAGCAGTCGTCCCCACAGCATATAGAACAGCCATTGGCGCTGGAACGCGTACTTCCAATCGACACGAGGGATCATCCCGGGAACGGTGAAATAGTCTTTAGCGGGGATATACGTCTCCGAGCCGACGGTATACCCGCCCGTATAGGGCTGGCTGTTGGCCCTGATGTGCCGGCGGATGAAGTCGGGCACTCCCCAGCGCAAACAGAAGAAATCCTCGTTGCGTGCGGTCCAGACGATCTTGTATTTTGCCGGGACGGGTTTGAAATACGTGTCATACAGTTTGCCGCCGTGCACTTTCATCAGGCGGGTCGTCGAATGGGCGTGCGACCAGTTGTATTTCAGGTCCGCCCAGATCGGCGGTTCGATAAAATCGTAGCCGGCCTCCTCCTCCATCGTCTTTCGGGTCAGTTGTTCCGTACCGATGCTGGTGATGCCGAGCGAGCCCGTACCGCTGGAGAAGGGAATGCGATGGATCAGTTTGGCCCGGCGACCCGCGGCGCGCATGCCCGCAAGGATGGTCTGTTCCATCCAGTCTTCGCGTTGCGCGGGCGTCATCCCGCCCATTCCTTCGCCGAGCGTCAGGCCGAAACCGGTGAGCTCCGGGTATTCCTGCAGCACCTGGGTGACGCACTCGCGCGTATAGCGCCGGATGATCTCCGATGTGTCGCCGTTCACAAAAAAATGGTGCCGGAGATTGTCGAGGGCTACGCCGTGCGCGCGGGCGAATGAGGGGCTGACAAAAATATTGAACGGCACGAGGTAGGTCTCTATGCCGCGCTCCTTCGCCATGCGGAAAATGCTGTGGAATAGGTTTTGCCACGCGTCTAACGCGCTGTCGGAAAATGGGCAGGCTTGAGGGAAATTGCGCGGGCGGATGAGGTAGGGATAGGGATGCAGATTGCAGAGGGTGAGGGCGTTGAAGCGGTTGTCGGCCATCATATCCAGGAAGGCCCTCCAGAACAGCGTATCGCGACAGGTGGTGTCGTGCTGATCCAGGGCATAGCTGTGCCGGTAGGTGTCCCAGGGCAGATCGAACTTGATGGCGCGGAAGGGAAAATGGGGCTTTTCGCGCATCGGCGGGACTTTATCCAGTGAGATGCCGCCGGAGATCATCTGCGCGAGCGCGAGACTGCCATAGATCAGACCGCGGTCGTCGCCGCCGGAGACCGTGATGGTCCGCCCCTGCCGCCGGACAGACCAGGCTTCGTTTTCGAGGCCCCGGCCATCGATGAGGAGACGGATCAGGTGGCCGTGCGCATTGTTTTTCAGGACCTGTCTCAGGCGCCCTGCGGCATAGTCAGCTGCGGGGCGGTTGCGGTCATACTGCAAAGTCGCGGGCCGTTGGCCGGGAGCGGGGCGGGAGATGCCGCAGGCGATAGTTAGGATGACGAAGATGGCGGTTCTCATACCGGCGACAGTTGTCAGGGTTCCCATTGAAGAGCGAAATATTCACACGGACCGTTGCCATTGTTCGCGATATTATGCGGAACGCCCGATGGAAAGAAGATGAGGTCGCCTCCTTTGGCGTCGTAATATTTGCCGCCGATGAAGACCTGCACGTTGCCGCTGCGCATGAGAATGATCTCCTCTGCGCGGTGGACATGCGGGGGATGGCTGATCTGTCCCGAATCGAGGGTGGTAGCGTGCATGTCGATGCGTCGGAGGCCGGTGACGGGCCGATCGAAGATCTGGCGGCCGGCTCCCCTGGCTGTGGTTTTCACGGGCATTTCCGGCCAGTCCAGCAGGAAGGGGGAGGCATGGTTTTGGCCGGTGTTTTTGTTTCCGTCGCTGCGGGAACGAATCAGGAAAATGTAAAATGTGGCGTCGGTCTTACCGGTATTCCTGAGGTCGAATTGGTCGTTTGCCGCAAAAAGGCCAACACCTCCGGGGCCGAGGACCTTGTCTTTCCCACCGGCATAAACAGTGATCGTGCCCTCTTTGACGATGAGCAGCCGGTTGGAGGGGTTTTCCGCGCGGTTTGCATCGGACGAGGCGCCATTGGCAGGAAGCGTAAGCGCCAGGACATTCAGGCCGGACAGGTCGTGTGTCTCGCCGGCAAGTACAATTCGTCTTTGGGCCGGCGCCGACCCCAACTGCTGCAAATGGTCCCATTGGCTGACCGTTCCGTGCAGGGTGTCCTGTAAGGAAGTCTGGGCATCGGAGGTCAAAGCGGATATACATGCGAGGATAAAGAACAGCCGTCGAAGCATATCGGTCTTTTTAGAGATGGACAGTTGTCGTGACCACATTCGAAGTTGCGGGCCGCTGTTCGCCGGGCTGGCCGCCGCCGACAGAGATCTCGTAGTCCCCGGTCAGGTGTACGCGTCGCATCTTGTCGTCGATGACCGTGAAGGCATCGGGACTGATGGCAAAACGGAGCGTGCGTTTTTCGCCCGGCCGAAGGTGGATGCGGCGGAAACCCCATAGCGACCGGATGGGGACGGGAACGGTCGCATGCTTTGCCGACACATATAGTTCCGCGACCTCATCGCCTTCGAGGGCGCCTGTATTCTTTACATCGACTGCTATGCGGACCGAGTCGCCGGAACGGGCGGGGCTTTGCGGCTTCAGACCGTCGTAGTGGAATGTCGAATAACTGAGTCCGTATCCGAAGGGATAGAGCACATCTCCTTTGAAGTAGCGGTAGGTGCGTCCGGCCATGGCATAGTCGCCGAAATCGGGCAGGTCTTTGAGCGAATGATAGAAGGTGACGGGGAGTCGTCCGGCCGGGTTGTAATCTCCGAACAGTACATCCGCGATGGCGGGTCCCGCTTCTTCTCCGGGATACCAGGTTTCGACAATTGCGGGGATATGCTGGTCGGCCCAATTGACCGAAAGCGCGCTGCCGTTGAGCAGTACGAGCACGACCGGTTTGCCCAGTCCGGCGACGGCATGGATGAGGTCCTCCTGTACTTTGGGCAGATCGAGCGAAGTCCGGTCGCCTCCTTTGAAGCCTTCGATATTCACGTCCATTTCCTCCCCTTCGAGTCTTGAAGACAGACCCATGCAGAGCACGACGGCGTCGGCCTTGCGGGCGGTGGCGAGTGCTTCCCGGAGGAGCTCGTCATTGCGGTCAGTGGCCTGTTTGGACCAGACGAGCTCTACGCGCGCGTCGCCATAGGATTCTCCGGCTTCGACACGGAGCCGGTAGCGTTTGCCCGCCTGGAGCTGGAGCGTTTTTGAATTGCGAAGGCGCGGATCGTTGAATTCATCGCGGAAATGATAGCTGGTATTGGCAACGAGCGAATCGTCCAGATAAAGGTTGACCTTGCAGGTGGTGATGATGCCGAGCTGGTAGTTGCCGGATTGATCGGGAGTGATCTCGCCGCTCCATTTGACGCCGAAATCATCGCCGTTCATGTCTTTTCGCGGCGCGCCGTCGCCCCAGGTGGCGTCGAGCTGTGGGTCGGTGGCGGAGAAGAGGATGTCACCGCTGAAATCATGGTGGTTGTAATAGTCGGCGTGGAGGCCTTTTTCGTTGCCGTGTGAAAGGACCTCGGCGGGCACTTTGACGAATGCGGGCAGTCCTTCGGCCAGCGGGCTGCCCTGGGCATAGAGGACATGCGCGGCGCCGAGCCGGTCGCGGATGCCTTCCAATGGCGTATACGCTTTGGACGGAAGCCCGTTGTAATTTCCGAGGAGCATCTGCCACTGGTCGGCGTTGGGACCGATGACGGCCACGGTACCGATGTCTTTTTTGAGCGGCAGGGTATGGTTCTCGTTCTTCAGCAGGACGATTGATCGGCGGGCGGCGTCGAGGGCAAGCTCGCGGTTTTGTTTGCTGTCGACGACGGAATAAGGGATCGACGCATATTTCACGCGGTCCGGCGGGTCGAACATGCCCAGGCGAAACCGTGCGGTAAAGAGCCGTTTAACGGCGACGTCTATCTCTCGTTCTGTGACCAGTCCTTTTTGCACGGCTTCTTTGAGGTGTTTGAACGTCGTCGCGCATTCGAGGTCGCAGCCTGCCTTGACGGCGAGCGCACCTGCCTGTTCGGGTGTGGGGACGACCTTGTGATGCAGGTAGATATCGTCGATCGCTCCGCAATCCGAAACGACGTATCCTTTGAATTTCCATTCGTCGCGCAGGATAGTGGTGAGCAATTCATTGCTGCTGCAGCAGGGTTCGCCGCGGAAGCGGTTGTAAGCGCACATCACGGAATAAGCTTTGCCTTCTTCGATGCCCATTTTGAACTGGGGGAGGTAGGTTTCGCGGAAATCGCGTTCGTCGGCCTGCGCGTCGAAGAAATGGCGTTCGGGCTCGGGACCGCTATGGACGGCGAAATGTTTGAGTGTCGCGATCGTCTTGAAATAGTGCGGGTCGTCGCCCTGCAGGCCTTTGACGAACTGGACGGCGAGCCGGCCGGTCAGAAAGGGATCTTCGCCATAGGTCTCCTGGCCGCGGCCCCATCGCGGATCGCGAAAGATGTTGACATTCGGGGACCAGAACGTGAGGCCCTCGTAGATGAGCCGTTTGCCCTGGCGCTGGAAATCGTGGTATTTGGCGCGGGCTTCGTCCGAGATCGCCGTCGCAACGCGAAACTGCATGTCCTCATCCCAGGCGGCCGCCATGCCGATTGCCTGCGGGAAGACGGTGGCGAGTCCAGCGCGGGCCACGCCATGGAGACATTCGTTCCACCAGTTGTATTCAGGGATGCCGAGCCGTGGGATGGCGGGAGCGGCGTTCATCATCTGCCCGATCTTTTCTTCGAGCGTCATCCGGGCGACCAGGTCGTCGACGCGTTTGTCGAAGGGGAGATCGGGATCCTGGAACGGGAAGGCGTAGACCGTGTGTTTGGGCTCGGCCTGCGCCGGTGCGCAGGAATGATAAAGGGGCAGCAAAAGTGCCAGGACAGCCGGGTAAAATAGCTTTTTCATGGAGAGTTGCGATGCAGTGGGCCCGGGATGCCAGGCCGCAATCGGTTGCAATCGAACACTAATGTAAGGAATTTGTTATTTTGAGCAATGAAGAAATCCCAAACGGCGCCGGCGGTCGCTCCGCTGACCTGGAAGGAGCGTATCCGGGCGCTGCGCAATCTCCCCCGATTTTTCCGGTTGGTCTGGCAGACCAGTCCGCGGCTGATGGCCCTGGATGCGTCGCTGCGGATCGTCAAGTCGGCCATGCCTGTCTCGATCCTGTATATCGGCAAGCTGATCATCGACCAGGTGGTCCTGCTGGTGCGGGGAGGGATGCCGGCATCTGCTCATGGGGGATGGCTGGGCTGGGGACCGCGGCCCGGCGCCGAAGGCCAGCATTTTCTGTGGCAACTGGTGGTCCTCGAATTCATGCTCGCGCTGGTATCGGACGGGTTGTCGCGGATCATCACGCTTATCGACAGCTTGCTCGGCGAGCGGTTTGCGAACTTCACTTCGATCCGGATCATGGGTCATGCGGCGGGCCTGGATCTCGACCAGTTTGAAGATTCGGCTTTTTACGACAAGCTGGAGCGGGCGCGGCAGCAGACCAATGGCAGGACCGTGTTGTTGTCGCAGGTGCTCGGGCAGGTGCAGGACCTGATCACCATGGGTTTTCTGGCGGTTGGCCTGATGGCCTTCAATCCCTGGCTGATCCTTTTGTTACTGGTAGCGGTGGTCCCGGCGTTCCTCGGCGAATCACATTTCAACGATCGCAGCTACGCGCTGACGAGGGCGCAAACGGCCGAACGGCGGGAACTGGACTATTTGCGTTACCTGGGTGCAAGCGACGAGACGGCGAAGGAAGTGAAGCTGTTCGGTCTATCGGGTTTTCTGATCGACCGTTTCCGCGTCGTGTCGGACAAATTCTATCGCGACGGGAGGGCGCTGGCGATACGGCGGTCGGCCTGGGGTACGTTTTTCGCGTTGCTGGGCAGCGCCGGTTATTACAGCGCTTATGTCGTCATTATCCTGCGGACGGTGCATGGGAGGTTGTCGATCGGCGATCTGACGTTCCTTGCGGGGTCGTTCCGGCAACTGAGGAGTCTGCTGGAGGGTATCCTCAGCAGATTTACAACCGTATCGCAGGGTGCGATCTATTTGCAGGACCTGTTCGAATTTTTCGAGATCCGGCCAAGACTGGTCCGGTCGGCGCATCCGCGGCCTTTCCCGGAAACGATACGCGAAGGGTTCCGGTTCGAGGATGTCGGTTTCCGCTATCAACACTCGGATCGCTGGGCCAACCGGCATCTCAGCTTTACGTTGCGTCCGGGGGAGAAACTGGCATTGGTGGGCGAGAACGGCGCGGGAAAGACGACGCTGATCAAGCTGCTGACCCGGCTGTATGACCCGACGGAAGGAAGGATCCTGCTGGAGGGTGTCGATCTGCGCGAGTACGACCCGGACGATTTTCGGGCGCACGTGGGCGTTATCTTCCAGGATTACCTGCGGTACCAGATGACGATGGCGCAGAATATCGCGGTCGGGGATATCGTGCGGAAAGAGGACCGGGCGTTGATCGAGACCTCGGCGCAGCGCAGTCTGGCGGATACGCTGGTAGAGCGGTTGCCGGGGCGCTATGACCAGGAACTGGGCAGGCGTTTCAGACAGGGTATCGAGCTCTCGGGTGGAGAATGGCAGAAAGTGGCGCTGGCCAGGGCGTATATGCGCGACGCGCAGTTGCTCATCCTCGACGAACCGACCGCGGCGCTGGATGCGCGTGCGGAGTACGAGGTTTTCCAGCGGTTTGCGGAATTGACGCGGGGGCGGACGGCGGTGTTGATCTCGCACCGGTTTTCCACCGTGCGGATGGCGGACCGGATACTGGTCCTGGAGAAGGGCGGGTTGCTGGAGATGGGAAGTCATGAGGAGCTGTTGCGTGCCGGCGGAAGGTATGCGGAACTGTTCCACTTGCAGGCGAAGGGGTACCAATAGCCGAAGGGGAGTCAAAGGGTGAAGGGCTCATGGGCGACGGGCCCGATAGGGGAAGGGCTCGATAGGGGCCGCCGATTAACCGTAATTTTATATTCATGAAAGTGCTGATCGTGGAGGACAACCAGGAGCTGGCGCGGAATATCCGGGATTTTCTCGGCCGGGAGGGGTATGTCTGCGAAAGCAGCGCGACGGCGGAGGAGGCCCGGGAGAAACTGACCCTCTTCGAATACGACTGCATCCTGCTGGATATCGGTCTGCCGGACGGCAACGGGATCGGGCTCCTGAACCAGATCCGGAGCGAACATAAGGAAAGCAACGTGCTGATCATCTCGGCGCGCAATGCGGTCGACGACAAGATCATCGGTCTGGAGAAGGGAGCGGACGATTATATCACGAAGCCTTTTCACCTGGCGGAGCTGCATGCGCGAATCCGCGCCGTTTACCGGAGGAAAAACCTCGGGGGCGCGAACATCGTCGGGTTCAACGAGATTAGTCTCAATACCGACACGTTCGAAGCAAAGATCGGCGACACGTTGCTGGACACGACGCCGAAGGAGTTCGATCTGCTGTTGTATTTCATCGTGAACAAGAACCGGGTGCTTTCGCGGCAGGCGATCGCGGCGCACCTGTGGGGAGATTATACGGATAACCTGGCCAATTTCGATTTTGTATACCAGCACGTGAAGAACCTGCGGCGAAAGATCAGCGCGGCGGGAGGCGTCGACTACATCTCGACGGTGTATGGGTTGGGCTATAAATTTAATGCTCATTGATAACAAGCCCATGAAACTCACGACAAAATTTACGTTATGGTATTTCGGCATCATGCTCGTGGTGCTGCTGATCGGCGGTGCGATCGTATATTACCAGATACAGTGGAAGCTGAGTGAAGTGGAAGTCGCGCGCCATCGGCGGTTGAACGACCTGATTGCCGAACAGATCCGGCAGGGAGGAGACTATACGGGACATCCGACACGGAAACGCGCGACGGTGATGGTGCTTCCGCCCGACTCGGTGCCGGCGGGCGGCGAATCATATTACACGCGAGGTCTTGCGTGGAACCCGGAGTTCCAGACCGACGAATACAAGCTAGTGGTGACCTCTTTTTACAGGATCGGGGAGAAGCATTACCGGATCAGCACGTATTCTTTCATTCCTTCGTTCTTCCAGATGTTGCCGAGCGTGGTGAATTCGTTCAAATGGATCCTGTTGTTGCTGCTTGTCCTCGTCGTTATTTCGGGAGGCCTCATCTCCAAATATATCCTGGCCCCGTTCAAACGAACGATGCGGGTGATCGGCGGCTTCGATCTGAAACAGAAACAGGCGTTGCGGTTGCCGGGTACGAGGACGTCGGAGTTCCGCCAGTTGAATCAATTCCTCCTTCGCATGACGGACAAGGCGAGAGAAGATTATCAGTCGCTGAAGGAATTTACGGAGAATGCGTCGCACGAGCTGCAGACGCCAACGGCGATCATTCGCGGGAAGCTGGATCTGCTGATGGAATCGGACATCCGGGATGAGCAGGCGGTGTTGATCGCCGAAATGCAGAATGCGCTGGAGCGGTTGTCGCGTATCCACAGCAGTCTGACGCTGCTGACCAAAATGGAAAACCAGGAGTATCAGCCGGGCGATCCGGTGGAGATCAGCCGCCTGTTGCGCGAGACGCTGGCGGCTTTCGGCGAACTGATCGAATTGAAATCGCTG
>DASZYU010000183.1:0-4840 GCA_035545215.1 Puia sp. | reverse complement strand
CGGCGCCTGGAAACCCGAAGCCTTCAACTTCTTCGGCACGCTGGATGCCTATTCCTTCGTGGTCTACCGGATCATCGGGGGCAGCGGTGTGGGTATCGCGAGCATGATCTCTCCCATGTATATCGCGGAGATCGCGCCGGCGGGTGTGAGAGGCAGACTGGTATCCTTTAACCAGCTGGCCATTATCTTCGGCATGCTGGTCATCTATTTCGTCAATTATTTTATTGCGCGTCAGGGCGACGAGCAATGGCTGACGACGACGGGGTGGCGGTGGATGTTTTTTTCGGGGGTCATCCCGGCGGGCGTCTTTTTCATCCTGTTGTTCTTCGTCCCGGAAACGCCGCGTTACCTCGCGATGAAGGGGCATGATGAGAAGGCGTTACGGGTATTGCGCAAGATCACCGGCGGCGACGTGGCGGCCGGTGTGTTGCAGGAGATCAAGGGGACGCTGCACGAGAAGAATGCGCCCTGGCTTTCGTACGGGTTCCTGGTGATCTTCGTGGGGATCCTGCTGAGCGTCTTCCAGCAGTTTGTCGGCATCAACGTCGTACTATACTATGCTGCCAACATCTTCCGGGACATGGGTGCGTCGACCGATAGCTCGCTGCTTCAGACGATCATCGTGGGCCTGGTCAACCTGCTGTTCACCGTGGTGGCGATCCTGACCGTGGACAAATTCGGCAGGAAGCCGCTGATGATCATCGGATCGATCGGGATGGCGGTGAGCATGTTCGCGCTCGGGTTGTCGTTCTACACGCAGCATGTGGGACTTGCGGCGCTGGTCTTCATGCTGATCTATACCGCGGCGTTCGCCATGAGCTGGGGTCCGGTCTGCTGGGTATTGCTCGCCGAGATCTTCCCGAACAGCATCCGGAGCGCTTTATCGATCGCGGTCGCCGCGCAATGGATCGCCAACTGGGTCGTCTCGCTGACCTTCCCGATGCTGAACGAAAACGATTGGCTCACCTCGAAGTTCCACCATGGTTTTTCGTATTGGATCTATGGCGTGATGGGCGTGCTTTCCGCTGGGTTCATCTGGAAGATGGTGCCCGAGACGAAGGGTAAGACGCTGGAAGAGATCGAAGATATCTGGAAGAAATAATTGCGGCCGGTCATCTGCAGCAATCCTTCTTGCGTACAAAGATCGCCTTCAGGAGGCGGACAAATACATTTCCTATCGATCGGATGGCGCTCATGCAATGGAGCAAAGTTCACTATTTTTGCGGGCGGCCCGGCGGCTGTTCACAAATATTAACAAAAATTGCAGACACCCAGGAAAACGATCATCCTGCCCAGCGGCGGTAACGCGCCGGTCGCGGGTCTCCTATTGAATTTCAACCACGAGAAGCGGGGAGGGCTGGCAGTCGAGCTTTTACTGCTGTCCGAAAAAAAGGAAGGGCGCAGTTACCAGCGTATCCCGCTGGCCGGCGGTCATTACAAGGCTTATCTGCAAGGCTTTCCGGCGGCCCTGGCTACGCTCATTCGCCGCCTGTCCGACGAGGCGCTGCTGGAGCACCTGGTACAGAATGGGTTTGCCTGGCTGAGGGACGCGGACAAACCGTTCGACCGGCTCGAAGAACGGCATCTCGCGCTCCTGCGCGAATACATCGGCGACGTTTTACAGGAACTGCGGCCGCTGGCGCCCGCCATCCGTCACCTGCACTATCTTCCGCAGGGCGAGCCCTTTTTTTCGCACACGATCCGGCCCGCGGCGATCAGCCCGGTCACTCCCGAACTCGAATTCCGGCTCGAACGTCGTCCCGGAAGGGTATACCTACTTTGCTCCGTGCGTCTCGCCGCCGGGGTCTTCCCGCTCGACGAATTCCAGCAGCCGGCCTGTTTCCTAAAGAGCGGCAACGAATTCTTTTTATTGAATGCCGCCGATCGCGCGGTGTTGCGCAGCTACCGCGCCGGGCAGTTCGAAGCAAGAGAAGAAGGGCTGCCCCGGTTGCTGGCCACGATCGTCAAACCGCTGGCCGAGTGCTACAAGGTCGATGTGGAGGCGGTGGTCCTTACCGAGACGGTCGACGCCGACCCAAGGGGGCGCGTCTATGTGAGCGAGCTGAACGAGAATTTTCTTTTGATCAAACCTAAATGGGACTATGCGGGGCACGAACTCGAAAACGATGCGGCCGCCGAAACCAGGATCGAACACGATGACCGGGTATTCCGCATCGTCCGGAAAAAGGCGGATGAGGCGCGGCTGACCGATGCCTTGAAAGGCCTTCACCGCCGGTTTGAAGGACAGGGCAACGGCTATTTCTATCTGACGTTCAGGGAAGCGATGGAGAAGAACTGGTTCGTGAAATTCTACCGGCTGATGCAGGAGATGGATATTCCCGTGCTCGGCATGAACCGGCTGCGGAAGTTCAAATACAATACCAACCCGCCCAGCCTGGAGATCGTCGCGGGGCGCGGCATCGACTGGTTCGATCTGACAATCCGGGTCAGTTATGGCGGGCTGGTGGTTCCCCTGCACGAATTGCGGAAGGCGATCCTGGGAAAACAGGACTTCATCCTTTTGCCGGACGGCAGCCTGGGCATATTACCCAAAGAATGGATCGACCGGTATTCGCTGTTGTTGAAGATGGGTCAGGTCCACGAAGGGGGGGTGCGGTTGTCGGCGGTGCATTGGGGGCTGATGCCGGACGCAGGCGGCGGGACGTTGCAGGCGGAGCTGGAAGAAAAACGGCGGCGTTGGGAGGCGTTCCACCCGGGACCCGGTGGGGACGCCCGATCGGGCGGGCCGCAGGCCCGCCCGTCCTGGGAAGTGCCGGCGGCGGTCCAGGCCACGCTTCGGGACTACCAGGTGGCGGGATTCCGCTGGATGTGTCTGCTGGATGAAATGGGCTGGGGCGGCTGCCTGGCGGATGACATGGGTCTGGGCAAAACGTTGCAGACGCTCGCCTTCCTGCAATACGTTGTCGAACGTTATCCCGACGAAACGCACCTGGTGGTGTGTCCGACCTCCCTGCTCTACAACTGGGAGGACGAATTGAAGAAATTCGCGCCGCGGCTGGATTACCACCTGCATTACGGCGCCGGCCGCGAGCTGGATGAGGAGACGTTCCGTCGCGCGCACGTGATCGTCACCAGCCTCGGCATGGTAAGAAACGACATCCGTCATTTTGCAGAGTACCGATTCGGCTACGTCATTCTCGATGAAAGCCAGGCGATCAAGAATCCAGCCTCACAGGTGCGACGGGCCGTACAGCAATTGCGCGCGCGCAACCGGATGGCGTTGAGCGGCACGCCCGTCCAGAACAATACCTTCGATCTGTATGCGCAGATGGATTTCCTCAACCCGGGCATGCTCGGAAGCGCCGATTTCTTCCGGAGCGAGTTTGCCACGCCGATCGATCGCCACGGAGACGCGGAGGCGGCAGCCCGTTTGCGCAAACTGGTCTATCCTTTCATCCTCCGCAGGACAAAGGAACAGGTGGCCAGGGACCTGCCGGACCGGACCGAGATGATCCTGTGGTGCGAAATGGGCGACGAACAGCGCAGGATCTACAACAGCCATAAAGAACATTATCGCGAGAGCCTGCTTTCGAGGATCGCCGAGGAAGGGATGGGAAAGAGCAGCCTGTATATCCTCGAGGGGCTTACCAAACTGCGGCAGATATGCGACAGCCCGGCGCTGGTGAAAGAGGACACCGCGGCGCAAACAACGGCGACCGGCGGGCCGCCGACCGCCTATCCGAACGTCAGCATCAAGCTCGAGGAGCTGGTACGCGAGATCGAAGAGAACACGGGCCATCACAAAGCGTTGGTCTTTTCGCAGTTTACCTCCATGCTGGCGCTGATCCGTGCCGAGCTCGGCGAGCGCGGTATCCGCTATCTCTATCTCGACGGGTCCGTGGCGGCGGAGGACCGCAAGGCTGCGGTGGCGCGTTTCCAGGAGGACGAAGACGTTCGGGTATTCCTGATCAGCCTGAAGGCCGGCGGTGTGGGGTTGACGCTGACCGCCGCCGACTATGTCTATCTCGTCGACCCCTGGTGGAACCCGGCGGCCGAGCAACAGGCGATCGACCGGAGCCACCGCATCGGGCAGGCGCGCAAGGTATTTGCCTACCGCATGATCTGCAAGGACACGGTCGAGGAGAAGATACTGATGCTGCAGCAGAAGAAAAAAAGCCTGGCGGCCGACCTGGTGACCGACGAATCGGGGTTCGTCAAGCAGCTGACATCGGAAGACGTGGCCTATTTGTTCAGCTGAGCCCATATCGCGCGAAAAAGTTAATTTTGGATATTGTCCATCAACCTTTGGTATGACCTGGTCAGCTATCCTGCACGAACTTTGGAATGTTGCCGACAAATACTATGTCATTGCCGGCATCGCCTTCCTGGTATTTTACGTCCTGTTGCGGAAGCGCATCTTCTGGAAGAAGATCCAACGCCGTTTTCCGGCCAACCAGGACTATGTGCGCGAGCTCGTCTTTTCGACGGTCTCTATCCTTATTTTTTCGCTGCCGCCCATCATCCTGTTGCATGAGCGCCATCTGCGGCCGCATACCACGTTCTATACGGATATCGCACGGCATGGATGGTGGTACTTCTTCGGGGTTTTCCCGCTGCTCTTCCTGCTACACGACGCCTATTTCTACTGGATGCACCGGCTGATCCACCACCCGCGGCTGTTCAGGCGGGTCCACCTCGTGCATCACCGGTCGGTCAATCCTTCACCGCTCGCCGCTTATGCATTTCATCCCGCGGAAGCCTTTTTGGAATCGCTGATCTTCGTCATCTTTCTTTTTGCGGTGCCCGTCACTGCCTGGCACCTGCTGATCTTCTTTGTCATCAGCCTGGTGTACAACGTATACGGTCATCTGGGGTATGA
>DASZYU010000182.1:0-17207 GCA_035545215.1 Puia sp. | reverse complement strand
AAAAAACCGCTTTTCGACGAATGGAGGTGCACCGCGTCGATGGGGCCCTCGCTCTTGATCCTGCGAAGGATGCCGCACAGTTCGAAAAAGGCATGCAGGTCCTTTATCGGCCGGATACAACGCTGAGCAGACTCCCAGCGGATAAATTCCACATTGTGTTTCGGGAATTCCCTGATCACGGCGTCCGACCGCATGACCTGGCCGCGTTCTCCATGCACGATGACATGACGGTCGTTCGGCATCCCCTTGACCAGCGACCGCACAAAAGTGGCGATGCCGGACGCAAATGGTTCTACTATGTGTATGATTCTCATGGTATGCTCGTATTACATTCCTATAGCTGTCACTTCTAACCCTGACTAATTTTGTGCCGGTTGTTTCAATAAGGCATGGATCCGGAGGATGACGCGGTATGGTACAAACCGCATCAGTTGCAGCTTCATCGCTCCTAAAAGACCCAGCACGATGTTGCGCCGGTAACGCCACACCGTCTTCATCCGACCGTTCAGCTGTTGGCGACGGTGTCTGGCCGATATCCCGTTCGCATTGAGCTCGCAGGTAAGGAGCGTCTCCGGGAGTATGGCAGCCTTCCCTTGTTGCAACAGCAGGAAAAAAAACCCGTAATCTTCCGCATGCGGTAGATCCGAGGGATATTGTGAAATCTTTGTTAAGGTAGAGGCCCGCCACATGACCGACGGATGAATGAACAGGTTCCTGAAATGCATTCCCCGCCATATGGCTTTTTGCGCGACAGGTGTTTTATACAGATAGGATAGCTTGCCGTCGCTTGTGCTGAACAACACCCAGGTACCCAACAGATCGATCTCCGGATGCGTATCGAGGTAGGCCACCTGCCGCAGGAACCGGCCGGGAGCGCAAACGTCGCCGCAATCCAGCCGGGCCACGAACCGAAAATCTTTACGGGCCGCAAGTCTTTGCATGCCGGTGTTGAGCGCCGGCACGATCCCGGCGTTCACAGGCAATCGGATGATCTCGGTGTCAGTCGGGATGTGCGGTCCCAGAGATCCAGGGGTCAACGGTTCGTCACTCCCATCGTCTACGATCAGTAACCCAAACCGCGACGGCGGGTAGTTGACACTTTCCAATGATCTGCGTAAACCGTTCAGATTGTTGTAGCTAGGAATAAGCAGGATAAAGTCCAGCTGCCAATCCGACATTTTTCGGTTATATGAAGCAAATTGTTTGCCAGATGGGTTGGCCGGCCGGAGCTGGTACCAAACCGCAAAGGGCTTCCATCCGGGGAGCACGAACACTTGCCTCCGGGGCCAACTGCCGGTATGTCCGCTGGATTTGCGAACACCAGGAGCCGACTGGCATGTCTTTTATAGCTTTGCAGCTATGAACGCAGGGTTCAAGACGATGTCCGGCAGCAACTGGCCGGCCGTGGAGCGACAGCCGCATGACCGGCACGATACGATCGAAAGCGTCGGCGCCCGGTATCTATATAAAGGACATGGAAGGCAGACAACCCGATTGCGCCGCGATCTTCACCGACACCCGCCGTCATCCGGTCAAAGGAAAACGCAACCGCATCGACTATCTCGTTTGCAACAATGAAGCGACGCTGTTGTGGATGGTCAACCTGGGTTGCGTGGATATCAACCCCTGGAACTCGCGCGTGCAACACATCGGGCAACCCGATTACGTTGTCATCGACCTCGATCCTTCCGCGGACGCAGTCTCCCCGTCTTCTCCGGGCAGCCTCTTCGAATGCGCGCTTTCGGTCAAAGAATGGTGCGACAAACAAAAGGTAAAGGCCTTTGCGAAAACCAGCGGGCAAACCGGGTTACATTTTTATATCCCATGCAGCGCAATCGGCTATCCGGAAGCACGCAGGCTCGCCGAGCTCATTTGCGAAGCCGTGCATGCGGAAGTGCCCGCATCCTCGACGGTCGAGAACAGCATCGCCCGCCGCGAAGGGAAGGTGTACCTCGACCCTTCGCAAAACGATTACTCCGATACGCTGGCCGCGCCTTATTCCGTCCGGCCCTTTCATATCCCCACCGTATCGACGCCGCTGGGCTGGAAGGAGATCAGTCTGCGGTTGGACCCGTCATCGTTCACGATCGACAGCCTGCCGGCCCGTTTGGAAGAGAAAGGCGATCTTTTCGCCGGAGTGCTCGACAAAAAAATTGCAGCCGCCAATGTGAAGGCCCTCGCAAAGCTGTAAGCCCGCCATGGGCGACGCAATTATCGTTGAAAATCGTATATTGGGCCTGTCTTATGGTCCGGCTCTATTTTTCCCTTGCTTTCCTCGTGGCCTGCACGCTCTGCGGGCCCGCAACCGCGCAAGACCGTATCCCGGACAGCCTTCGCGTCCTACTGCAAAACGGGAGACAGGATACGGACAGGGTCACCGCGTTGCTGTCTGTGGGAGATCATTACAGTATCCGCCGGCCCGATTCCGCCGTTTTTTATTTCGAAAGCGCGCGGGCGCTCGCTCAACGGCTGCATTGGCCAAGGGGCATCGCCGCTTACGACAGTCACATCATACAGGTCCTGAATGACCGCGGGGATTACCAGGGAGCGCTCCGGCTATGTCTCGAGGCGATCCGTATCTATGCGGACAGCGGGACACGCGAGGACAGGGTCCGGGCGTACAACAATGTCGCCAACGAATACCAATACCTGGGCGATCTGAACGCGGCGGTCGATAACTACGTCAGATCGATGCAACTGGCCGAGACGCTGACCAACCGGAAATACATGAAGATCCTCTCGAATAACCTGGCATCGGTCTTCTACGAGCTGCAGCAATACGATAAATGTTACACCTATGCGCTGCAGGCTTATCATATCGCGAGCGAACTAAAAGATACGGAAGGCGTTGCCAGCAGTCTGGTGAATCTCGGCCTGAGCGAAGGCCACCTGAACCGGAACGACTCGGCGATCAAACATTTCAGGGAGATCATCCAGGTCGGCCGCCGGCTCGACGACTATACGCTGGTCTGTGACGCATACGTGAATATGGCGAGCATCTTCGTCCGGCAACACCGTGCCGCAGTGGCCGGGCCCGAATTCGACAGCGTGCTGATCCTGGCGGATAAACACAGCAATCCCAACTATCGGATGCTCGCGCTCGCCGGTCTGGCCGATGTCGCGATGGAAGGTCAGCAATGGGCGGAGGCCGACAGGGATACGAAGCGAGCGATGGAAATAGCCGGCCGTCTGCGCGACCGCGACGACCTCGTGCAGCTGTACGATAAAGAAGCGAACATCCGGGAAAAAATGTCCGACTGGAAAGGGGCGCTCGCGTACCGCAACCGGTTTGACCTCCTGAACGACTCGCTGCTCAACGAAAAGACCCGCGATCACATCAACGATCTCGAGACAAAATACCAGGCCGCCAAAAAGGATCATGCGCTGGCCGAACAACGTTTCCAGTTGGAACAGACCCGCGAGACGGTGCGTAAACGCAACACACAATTGTACATCCTGGCAGGTGGTCTGGCGGCGCTCCTCATTTTATTATTGCTCGCCTGGCGGCTGTTCCGGCAACGGCAAAAGCTGAACCGGCAGGCGTTGGTCACCCTTCAGAAGGAACAGGAGGTGGCCGTCCTGAAAGCCGTTCTGCAGGGCCAGGAACAGGAGCGCCAGCGGATCGCCAGGGAGTTGCACGACGATATGGGCGCGGGTCTTACGACCATCCTTTACCTGAGCCGGAGGAACGATGCGGGACCGGTCTCACCCACCGATGAAAAGATCGCGCGGACCGCGACGGGTTTGGTCGATACCATGAATGAGATCATCTGGTCCATGAACCAGCAGTACGACACCCTCGAAGACCTCGTGGCGTTCATCCGCCGCCAGTCCAGCCTGCTGCTCGAGAACAACGACATCGATTACCGCATCGAGATACCGGACCAGGTGCCCGACGTCCGCATCGGCGGCGAAGTCCGGCGAAATGTTTTCCTCGTAGTCAAGGAGGCGCTCAACAATGCGCTAAAGCATTCGGCGGCGAGCCTTATCCGGTTGCGCATCGATGTAGACAGCAGCTTGCATATCCGTATCCAGGACAACGGTCGCGGCATGCCCGCGGAGGACCCGCATCGAATCGCCGGCGGGGGCAGCCCGGCAGATGAACGGCGTCATCAACACCGCAAAGGCAACGGGCTGGGCAATATGCGGCAACGGATGGACAAGACGGGCGGTGCCTTCTCGATCGTTTCGGATAACGGTACCACGGTAGAGCTGTCGGTCCCACTATGACCTTTGTTCTATTGCGCGGCCGGCCGGAAGCCTTATTTTTACAATATGACCTCTATTGGCGTGAGCATCATCGAAGACACCGCCGACATCCGTCTCGGCCTCGAACGCATCATCTCGGGTGCGGAGGGCTTTCTGTTACTGTCTTCCTATGACAATGCGGAAGATGCCGTCCGAATGCTGCCGGAAATCCAGCCGGACATCGTCATCGCGGACATACAGCTGCCCGGTATGAGCGGCATCGATTGTGTCCGCCGGGTAAAGGCGGTCTGTCCCTCCATCCAGTTCATGATGTTCACCATTTACGAGGACAGCGAACAGGTTTTCGAGGCGTTGGAGGCGGGCGCGAATGGCTACCTCCTCAAGCAAACGCGGCAGGACCGCATCCTCGAGGCGATCCGCGAATTGCACGAAGGCGGCGCGCCGATGAGCGCGGGCATCGCCCGGCGCGTGGTCGGTTCCTTTCGTAAAGATCCCTCGCAAAGCGGCAACGTGGACGTCCTGTCCGCGCGCGAGAACGAGGTCCTCCAGTTGCTGGCAAAGGGGCTGCTCTACAAAGAGATCGGCGACCGGCTGCAGATCAGCACCGGGACCGTCCGCCAGCATATCCATAAGATCTACAGCAAGCTGCAGGTGCAGAACAAGACCGAAGCCATCAACAAGGCCTTCGGGAAATAGCGCGCCGGAGTACAGAAGGGCCGAGCTTCCCTGCCCGGCGCTCAAAACATCCGGCCCGCGCGGAGGCGAGCCGTGCGATGCGAGCCGCGGGATGCGAGCTGCGGGATGCGAGCTGCGGAATGCGAGCCGTGCGATGCATCGCGGGACGGTGGACTTCCCCGCGACATCCGATATGACGAACGTTCTATTCTCCGCGAAGCCGATCGGCTTTAATTTGCCGGACCAAACACCTCACATGAAGAAAGTTTTCAAAGTCACGTTGCTTGTTCTCGGCATCATTGTCGTCCTGATCGCCGCCGCCGGATTTTATGTCAAAGAAGCCCTGCCCGACGTGGGTCCGCCGCCCGACCTCCACGTCAAAATAACGCCCGAACGCGTGGACCGCGGACGCTACCTGAGCGCCAACGTGGCCGGCTGCATCGTTTGTCACAGCAGTCGCGATACCAACCGCTTCGCCGGTCCCCCGAAACCCGGCAGCTTTGGCAAGGGCGGCGATCTCTTCGGTCATGACGATGGCCTCCCCGGCGACGTCTATGCACCCAATCTGACACCCTATCACCTGCGGAATTGGACCGACGGTGAATTGTTCCGGGCGATTACCTGCGGCGTGAGCAAGGATGGCCACGCGTTATTTCCCCTCATGAATTACCCAGCGTTCGGGCGGCTGGATTCGGAAGACATCTACAGCATCATCGCCTACCTGCGCACGCTCCCGCCCATCCCCAACGACGTGCCCGCCACGCGGCTCGATTTCCCGCTCAGTCTGCTCGTCAATACCTTCCCGGCCAAAGCAGACCTGTCGCCGAAGCCCGACAGTTCCAACTCGATCTTATATGGAAAATACCTCGTGACAATGGCGAGCTGCGTGGATTGCCACAGCCCCGTCGAAAGAGGCCGGGTCGTAAAAGGAATGGAGTTTGCCGGCGGACGCGAATTCCGGTTGGCGGCAGGGGGAGCGCTCTTCAGCCCGAACCTTACGCCGGACAAAGAGACCGGTCTCGGCAGCTGGACGCGCGAAATGTTCATCCGGCAGTTTAAACAATATGCGGACTCCGCATCAATTTCCCGTCCTTCAGGCACGGTGGGCATGGGTACGCCGATGCCCTGGACGGCCTTTGCCGGTATGAAGGAAAGCGATCTCGGGGATATTTATGACTACCTGCATTCGCTGAAACCCATTCACCACCGCAACCCGCGTTAATTACTGCTCTCCGCAGGCGGCGTATTCCGGAACAACTGGCTGATCTGGTCGATCATCCGGTCGAAGGCGCGCATGTCCGTGGGTTTGGTGAAATAGCGCTCGGCGCCGCTGTGCAGGCTTTCGTCTATGTATTCCTGGTTGTTCGAGGTGCTCCAAACGACCTTGGGGATGCTGTCGTAGCGCTGGTCGTGCTGTAGCGTGCGGAGGACTTCCTGCCCGGTGATACCGGGCATTTTATAATCGATCACAATGAGTTGGGGAAGCTGGTCCGGTGGACAACTGCGCAGATAGCTGAGGGCTTCATAGCCGCTGGAAACACATTCCACCGTCGCGTCCGGATTTCGAAGCTGGAAACGGTCGGCAAACATTTCACGGTCATCCGCATCATCGTCCGCCAGGAGGATATAGGCTCGGTTCGTACGCATTCAAGACAGTTCTGATTTTACCTGTTGCCTCAAAGTTTTTTGCAAAACAAGGGCCACGTTTCCGCAAATATAAGTCTTCTGCGGATATAAGTCTTCTGCGGAAATCGATATGCGTTTTCGTCGTGGCATAGCAGTTGCATATTAATCAACTTAACATCCGGTTGATTCCTAACAAGTTGGTTCATTTGAATATGCGCCGATCCCTACCCCCGCATCGAAAAATTCTACCGTATTCGTACATTTAGATACCATGAGCAAAGAAGAGGGCAGGCCTGCCGTAACGGGCGAATTCGCCTTTCACGAGGAACAGCAATATCACCTGATGGTGGCGGAAGTCGAAGATTATGCCATCCTCATGCTGGATAGCAATGGGATCATCCGCAATTGGAACAAAGGCGCCGAAAAGATCAAGGGCTATACCGAAAAGGAGATCGTGGGCACGCATTTCCGCATTTTTTACCCCCCCGACGACCGCGAGGCAGGGCTTCCGGAACAATTGATCCAAAGGGCCAGGTGCGAAGGCAAGGCAGTGCACGAAGGATGGCGGCTGCGAAAGGACGGTACGGCCTTTTGGGGAAGTATCGTCATCACCGCGCTCCATGACGCCCAGGGAAATGTGATCGGATTTTCGAAAGTGACGCGCGACCTGACGGAACGCAAACAGGCGGAAGACAAATTGCTCCTCTACGCCCGCCAGCTCGAAGCGCAAAACCGCGAGTTGCAACAATTCGCTTATGCCGCCGCGCACGACATGAAGGAACCGCTGCGCAAGATCCAGCTGTACTATTCCGCAATAGAAGGCGAGAACGGGGAAGTCGTCTCTCCCGAACGGCAAAAGACCTACATCGCCCGTTCGGCCGACGCCGCCCGGAGGATGCAGCTGCTGATCGACGATATGCTCACCTATACCCAGGTGGCGGGGTCCACCGATCCCTTCGAGCCTGCGGACCTGAATACGATCGTGGCGGACGCCGTCGCCTACCACAAAGACTCGATCGAACAACTTGGCGCCCGCGTGACGGTCGGCCGGATGCCGACGGTTTGGGGCATTCCGGTGCAACTGAGGCAGGTATTCATCAACCTGCTCAGCAATTCATTGAAATATCACTCCGGCGAGCGGCAGCCGGAGATCACGCTTTCGGCTTCGCGCGTTCGCGTGCCGGGTATGGCCGACGCTTACGGGTCCGAGCGGTTCCACAAGATAGAACTCAGGGACAACGGCATCGGGTTCACCCCCGAAGAAGGCGACCGCATCTTCAATCTCTTCGAGCGGCTGCACGGCCGGGACAAATTTTCGGGTACGGGCATCGGACTGACCATTTGCCGCAGGGTCATGGAAAATCACCGCGGCTTCATCCGCGCCACCGGCGTTCCCGGCTCCGGCGCAACCTTCGAAATCTACATCAGGGAGGCCTAAGGCCGCTGTACGTTGCACGTCAACGGAGGAGAAGTCGTCAACGGCTGATCGCGCGAATTGTATCATCATGGACGGCGAGCCGCACCGGTGGGCGCCGCTTGATCATCTCATCCACAATAAGATCGACCGGACCGTCAACCATCCGCTGGAAGACGTGTTCGCCGCGCTCGAGGAACTGTTTCCGTCCGGCTCAGTACTTTCTCAAGGTCGATCGCTTTCCCCAATACGGGTTTGAAAAGATCGCCCTCCGCCCTCATACGGGCTATCGCGTTCCTGAGGGTGAACTGCGAGATGCCGAGTCCTTTTTTCACCTCCTCCCAATGCAACGGCATGCTCACGGTCGCACCGGGTTTGGGCCGTACGGAATAGGGTGCCGCCAGGGTGGCCTTCGGCCGGTTCTGCAGGTAGTCAACATAGATCAATCCTTTCCTGCGTTCGGTCAGCCGCTCGATGCTGGTGATCCGCGGCAACCGTTGGTGCACCCGCGTGGCGATCAGTTTGCCGAAAGCCTGGCATTCCTCGTAGGTATATTTTGCGCCCATCGGGATGTAGATATGGATGCCGGTCGACCCGGAAGTCTTCGGATAGCCGGGCACGCCTAGCTCGTCGATCACCTCCCTCGTCACCAGCGCGGTTCGGATCACCTGCGCAAACGGATTGCTGTCCGTCGGATCGAGATCGATGATACACCAGTCGGGATGGTCGGGGGAATCGATCGTGCTGTTCCACGGATTCATTTCGATCGCGCCGAGATTGGCCATCCACAACAGGCTCGCCTCGTCCAGCGGCACGAGGAAATTCTTGTCCTCGCCCGTGCTGGTATGATAAGGGAATTTTTCGATCCAGGCCGGCGCAGTCGCCGTCACATCTTTCTGGTAAAAGCTTTTCCCTTCTATGCCGTTCGGGAACCGGTTCAACGACTGCGGTCGCCGCAGCAGGTAAGGCATGATAAAGGGCGCCGCCTGATAGTAATAGTTGATCAGGTCGCGTTTCGTATACCCCTCCCGGCGCCAGAAGATCTTTGAGAGATTGTTGAACGTCAGCTCGTGTCCGCAGACCATGCGCACCTGCCGCTGATCGGTGGGGTTCAACAATGTCCGGCGTCCCCCCGGCTCCGCGGGTTGCAGGAAACTGGCGGGTTTGCCGGTCCTGGCGGCTTTGGCGGAAGTCGAGCTGGCGGGTTTCGGGGCGGCGGGTTTCGCGGGCCTCGCGGCGGCGGGTTTCGGGGCGGCGGGTTTCGCGGCGGCGGGTTTGCGGGCGGCGGGTTTCGGGGCGGCGGATTTCGCGGGCCTCGCGGCGGTGGGTTTCGCGGCGGCGGGTTTCGTGTTGCGTTTCCCGGCCGTTTGCTTTTTCGCCGAACCCTTTTTGGCCGCTTTGGCAGGGCCTTCGACGGTCGTCACCAGCCGCGGCACTTCCGCATGGACGTCCTTTGGATCTTTGTCTTCGCGTAACGCCTCGAACGAAGGGTGCCGCATCGACCCGTCAGGCGTCATCTCGGCAAAATTGACTTCGCAGACCAGCCGCGGTTTCAGCCAGAAGGCTTCGGCATGCGGCGGGTGCGGTCTGAACCGCGAAGGTTCGTTGACGTCAGGGGTGATCGTAAAAGGCGAGCGCTGGACGATCAGCGGTTTAAATTTGGCCATCAGCTCGCGTTGGAGACGGTCGTTGAACCCCGTGCCGACCTTTCCGATATAATGCAATTCGCCGTTGTCGTATAACCCGATCAGCAGCGCACTGAACAGTTTGGGCGAATCGTCGTTCTTCGTAAAGCCGCCGATCACGACCTCCTGCCTCCGTTTGATCTTGATCTTTACCCAGTCGCGGCTGCGATCGCCCGGCCGGTAGACGCTGTCGCCGCGTTTGGCGATCATCCCTTCGAGGTTCATTTTTTTTGCGGCTGCCAGGAATTCGTCGGCCGAGGTTTCGAAAGAATGCGATTCGCGGATCAGCCCGATCGGCGGCAGGATGCTTTTCAGCAGGCCGCGGCGTCTCGTTAGCGGCCAGTTGGTCAGGTCATGACCATTCAGCCACAAGACGTCGAAGACATAGTAGAATAACTCGCCGTCCGCCTCGCTCCTCCACGCTTGCAATCTGCTGAAGCTCGCTGCGCCCGAAGGCTCCAGCGCGGTGATCTCGCCATCCAGCACCGCACGGATGTTCAACGCGCTCAGCGCTTCATGGATGGGATAGAACTTGTCGTTGAACGATTTATTGTTGCGCGAGAGCAGTTGGACCTTCGACCGGTCGCAATACGCCAGCGCGCGGTAGCCGTCCCATTTCACCTCATAGATCCAACCACCCTCGTCCGGGGGGCGATCGACGAGCGTTGCGAGCATGGGCGACAACTTGCTGGGTATGCGTGACCGTGGCGATCCGCTGAGATCGATCGTTTTCGGCGGTTTATGAACAGTGCGCGGCATTTCGGTAATGAATGCCAGAATCGTGCCGTGGGTACGGACTTTGCATGCCTATGGAAAACCGGATCATTATGAGTCAGCTAGTCAGCGATTTTATCGTCGAAAGATTGATCTCCTGGGGCATCCGGCGGATCTACGGATACCCTGGGGACGGCATCAACGGCGTAATGGGCGCTCTCAACCGCGCAAAAGAGAAGATCGATTTCATCCAGACGAGACATGAAGAGATGGCGGCATTTATGGCCTGTGCACATGCCAAATTCACCGGCGAGGTCGGCGTATGCATGGCCACATCGGGCCCGGGCGCCATCCACCTGCTGAACGGTCTTTATGATGCTAAAATGGACCATCAACCCGTGGTCGCGATCGTGGGGCAGCAGGCCCGCATGTCGCTGGGCGGCGATTACCAGCAGGAAGTCGATCTGCTTTCACTGTATAAAGATGTCGCGCACGAATATGTCCACATGTGTACCGAGCCGTCACAGGTTCGCCACCTGATCGACCGCGCGATACGGATTGCGCGCACCGACCGGACGGTCACCTGCGTGATCCTCCCCAATGACGTGCAGGAACTGGACTATTCCGAACCGCCGCATTTGCATGGGACCGTGCACACGGGGACCAGCTATACGCGCCCCGAGATCGTACCTTCTTTCGCCGACTTACAGCTGGCGGCGGATATCCTCAACGAAGGGAAGAAAGTAGCCATCCTCGCAGGCGCGGGAGCAGCCGGGGCGGCGGACGAAGTGATCGAAGTCGCCGAAATGCTCGGAGCCGGGGTGGCCAAGGCGCTGCTGGGCAAGGCCGTCCTGCCGGACGATCTCCCGTTCGTGACTGGCAGTATCGGGTTATTGGGAACAAAACCCAGTTACGACCTGATGATGGAATGCGACACCCTGCTGATGGTCGGAACCAGCTTTCCCTATTCGGAGTTCCTGCCAAAGGAAGGAAAGGTCAAGGCGGTGCAGATCGACATTGACGGAAGGATGCTGGGCTTACGGTACCCCACCGACGTGAACCTCCAGGGCGACAGCCGCAAGACACTGCAGGCGCTGCTGCCATTGTTGACAAAAAAGCAGGATCGTAGCTGGCGCGAAAAGCTCGAATCCGAGATCGCGCGCTGGTGGAAGGTCCTCGAAGCACGCGCGATGAAGACCGCCGACCCCATCAATCCGCAACGCTTTTTCTGGGAACTCTCCCCGCTCCTGCCCGACCGGTGTATCCTGACATCCGATTCCGGCTCGATCGCGACCTGGTTTGCGATGGACCTCAAGATCCGAAGGGGCATGATGGCCTCATTGTCGGGCAACCTGGCGACCATGTGTCCAGGCGTTCCCTATGCCATCGCCGCCAAATTCGCCTATCCCGACCGCATGCCGATCGCCATGGTGGGCGACGGAGCCATGCAGATGATGGGCATGAACGAGCTGATCACTATTGCCAAATACTATAAACGCTGGGCCGACCCGCGGCTGATGATCGTCGTGCTCAACAACCGCGATCTGAATATGGTCAGTTGGGAGCAGCGCGTCATGTCCGGCGACCCCAAGTTCGAGGCTTCGCAGGACGTTCCCGAGGTCAACTATGCCGCCTATGCCCAGCTGCTCGGTCTGGAAGGGATCCGCGTCGAAAAAGTGGACGACATCGGACCCGCTTTGCAAGCGGCATTGTCGGCGCAGCGCCCGGTCGTACTGGACCTCCTGAGCGATCCGAATGTACCGCCGCTGCCCCCGCATATCACGCTGAAACAGGCAAAGGCTTTCACCTCCTCGATCCTCAAGGGCGATGTCAATGCGTGGGACATGATCAAAGAGACCTATAAAGAAGTGATAGAAAATTTCCTGCCGCATCATTCGTGAACCGGGCGGGGATCGATATAGTAAACGATGAATTATGGCTAAATACTCAAAAAAATCGCAGAACAAGGTAGAACGGGCGATGCACGAAAAGAAACGCGGACAGTTGAAGAGTGGGCGCAGCGGCAAGAAAGTGACCAGCCGGAAACAGGCGATCGCGATCGGGCTGTCCGAAGCGCGCAAAGAAGGCGCTAAAGTGCCCAAAAAGAAGAGCGCGTCGAAGAAATCGGCTTCGAAGAAGTCGGCTTCGAAAAGGTCGGCTTCGAAGAAATCGGCTTCGAAAAAGTCGGCTTCGAAAAGGTCGGCTTCGAAAAAGTCGGGGGCCAAAAAGAAGTCGCCGGCAAGAAAGAAAAGCGCATCGAAAAAGTCGTCCCGGAAGCGGTCGTGACCGGTTATCGAAAGATCCGCCGGGCGCGAAGACAGCGGTGATCGTGGGGCCAACGCAACCCAAAAAGGCTATTCGGCGCGACGGCCCGCCGAGCCGCTCGCAAAATTGAGGATAGCGGTCAACTGGCGGACGGATCGTTTCAATTCTTCTACCGTCGACGGTTTGACGAGGTAGTGAGAGGCGCCGAGCCGCTTGCAGTCCTCCATATCCTTGATACGTTGGGAGGAACTCCAGACGACTTTTACGATGCGCCGGAAGGAACTGTTCGCCGTGAGCCGCAGCAGGATCTGGGGCGCATTGAGATCCGGCATCTGATAATCGAGCACCAGGACGAGCGGCAGGTTCCCGACCTCACAATTGTTGAGATATTGCAACACTTCCTGCCCGTCCGCGGCATGATGTACCCCGATACCCGGATTCTGATGGGTGAACTCATCGCTCAACAACTGTCGGTCTTCGGGATCGTCGTCCGCTAGCAACAAATAGGGGGGCCTCACATCCATGGCAGGTGGTTGGCGGTAAAGATACGGTTACTTTCATTACAAAAAGGCCATAAATCATGCCGGATCAGCCGAAAACCAATGACGCCTAACGTATTCGATCCCCGCGCAATATCCTGTTGGCCGTGCGGCAAATACACCTTTTTGACCAATAAAAAAATATTCCATCATGGAAACGCTGGTTGAAGCGGCAAACGGAAAGACTACCCGTCACCGTATCTCGGAAGTACACGTAAGCGCATATACCATTCCGACAGACCGTCCCGAGTCGGACGGCACCCTCGAATGGCAGGAGACGACGATCATCGTCGTCAAGGTCAGGGCCTCGGACAAGGAAGGTTTGGGTTACACCTATGGTCATATCGCCATCGTCGACGTCATTCAATCCCTGCTGACTCACGTGATCATGGACCGGGATGCGATGGATGTGATGGGCATCCAGACGAGCATGATCCAACAGATCCGTAACAACGGACAGGCGGGTCTGGCCATGATGGGCGTCTCGGCCGTCGATATGGCCCTTTGGGACCTGAAAGCGAAACTGCTGGGTTTGCCGCTGTGCCGTTTGCTGGGACAGGAACACGAAGGCATGCAGATCTACGGCAGCGGCGGATTCACCTCTTACACCGAGGCAGAGCTGCGTCAGCAACTGGAGGGATGGGCGACCGAGGGGATCGCGGCGGTCAAGATCAAAGTCGGCCGCGATATGGAGGCGGACAAGACCAGGGTCGGGGTCGCGCGCGACGCCATAGGCGAGCGTACGGAGCTGTATGTGGACGCCAACGGCGCCTATACCGTCAGCGAGGCGCTGGAACAGGCGGAGCTGTTTGCCCCTTACGGGGTAGACTGGCTCGAAGAGCCTGTCCCGGCGCAATCCCGCGAGCAACTCCATCTCATCCGGCAGCGGTTGGGCGGGGGAATGCGGATCGTCGCCGGCGAGTACGGCTATGCGCTTTCCGATTTTCGCGATTTGCTGGAGGCGCGCGCGGTGGACGTGTTGCAGGCCGATGCGACGCGGTGTGGCGGCATCACCGGTTTCCTTAAAGCCGGCTCCCTGTGCGAAGCCTGGCGGGTCCCCCTCTCATCGCATTGCGCTCCCTCGGCGCACCTGCATGCCGCCGTGGCTTTGTCGTCGTTCTCGATCGGGGAGTACTTCTACGACCATGTACGTATCGAACGGCTGCTTTTTGACGGAGCCGCGGTACCCAGGGACGGGGTCGTGTATCCGGACTTGGGCAGACCTGGCCTGGGGCTGATGTTCCGCGACAAGGAAGCCGAATCCTACCGGTGCGCCTAGCCGAAGCGCCTGACTGGCACAATTATTCCATAACCGATAATCATTGATACACGTTAAAAGCTGATCAGATGGAAAAGGAAGGAACGTCTTACCGCCCGCACACCCATAGCCACAATAAGTACGAACTCTTCCACAACAACCAGTTTTACGATACCCGGTACGTTACTCCCCAATCCGAGGGCGTCGATGTCGTCTCGCTGGAAGCCGAGCTCAAGGCGTCGATCTCCGGCGAAGTTCGTTTCGACGCCGGCACCAAGGCCACCTACAGTACCGACTCGGGCAATTACCGGCAGATACCGATCGGCGTAGTCCTCCCGAAAACCGAACGCGACATTGAAGAGGTGATCTCGATTTGCCGGCGTTTTAAGGCCCCTCTCCTCAGCCGCGGCGGCGGCACGAGCCTCGCGGGGCAGACCTGCAACGTGGCGGTCATCATGGATATGTCCAAATATTACAACAGGGTGCTGGTTCTCGATAAAGAGGCAAAGACGGTGACCGTCCAGCCGGGCATCGTGCTCGATCATATGAAGGCCTATACCGAACAGTTCGGGTTGACGTTCGGTCCCGACCCCTCGACACACAACCACTGTACGATCGGCGGGATGCTCGGGAACAACTCCTGCGGCGTCCACTCGATCATGTCCGCCAATTATGGATACGGCGCGAAGATGGAGCACAATATGTCCAGCATGACCATCATGACATATGACGGTATACGGATGACGGTCGGCCCCACTTCGGACGAAGAATTTGCCCGTATCGTCGCGGCGGGCGGGCGTAAGGCGGACATCTACACGAAACTGAAAGCGCTGGTCGACAAATATGGCGACCTGATCCGCGAACGCTTCCCGAACATCCCGCGCCGCGTGTCGGGTTACAATCTGCCGGATCTTCTCCCGGAAAGAGGATTCAACGTCGCCGCGGCATTGGTGGGCAGCGAAAGCACCTGCGTGACCATCCTGAGCGCCACGCTCAAACTGATGCCGACGCCAAAAGCGCGCACGCTCGTCGTCCTCGGCTACCCCGATCTTTACGACAGCGGGAAACACGTGATGGAAATACTGGCCTTCAAACCGATCGGTCTTGAAGGCCTCGACAATCTGCTGATACAGAATATGCAGCGCAAAGGCTATCACACCGATCACCTGACCCTGCTACCGGGAGGGAATGCCTGGCTGCTCGTCGAGTTCGGCGGAGACAGCAAGGCGGAGACGGATGCGATGGGCCGCGCCATGATGGCCAAACTGAAGGCGAGAAAGGATCCGCCCACGATGAGTCTTTTCGACGATCCGAGCCAGGAAGAGATGCTTTGGAAGATACGGGAGTCCGGTCTCGGCGCGACGGCCTGGGTGCCGGGAGATCCGATCACCGAAGAAGGATGGGAAGACTCCGCCGTGCCGCCCGAAAAATTGGGCGAGTACCTCGACGAACTGCGCAAGTTGTTCGCCAAATACAGCTGGCATATCCCGTTGTACGGTCATTTCGGACAGGGCTGCGTGCATTGCAGGATCCCGTTCGATCTGCAGACGCCCGAGGGCCTCGACGAGTACAAACGATTTACCGAAGAAGCCGCTCACCTCGTGGTCAATTTTGGCGGCAGTATTTCGGGCGAACACGGTGACGGACAGTCGAAGGCCGATCTCCTCGAGATCATGTACGGCCCCGAGCTGGTGCAGGCCTTCCGCGAGTTCAAGGAGATATGGGACCCCGACTGGCGCATGAACCCGGGCAAGATCACGGAGCCCTACGGACAGCTGCGCAACCTGCGGACGGGTGCGCAATACGAGCCGAAAGAGCCGGTGACGCATTTCAAATACCCAGATGACACCGGGCGCTTCAGCCGCGCTGCATTACGTTGCGTGGGTATCGGCGAGTGCAGGAGGACCAGCGAGGGGACCATGTGCCCCAGCTATCGCGTCACGAAGGAAGAAGAACATTCCACGCGCGGCCGCGCCCGGTTACTCTTCGAGATGCTGGAAGGAGATGTCGTTCGAGGCTGGAAGGACCCGAACGTAAAGAATGCGCTCGACCTTTGTCTCTCGTGCAAAGGGTGCAAAGGCGATTGCCCGGTGAATGTCGATATGGCGACCTACAAAGCCGAGTTCCTTTCGCATTATTACAAGGGGAGGCTGAGGCCCCGCAGCGCTTATGCCATGGGGCTCATCTACTGGTGGGCGCGGATCGCTTCGGCAGCGCCGCGGATCGCCAATTTTTTCACACAAACGCCCGGATTGTCGCGCATTGGGAAGTGGATCATGGGCGTTGCTCCTCAAAGGCAGATGCCGGCCTTCGCTACGCAGACCTTCAAAAAGTGGTTCCGGCGTCGCCGGGGGCCGGCCGACCACCGTCCGCTGGGAAACCGGTTGCGATCCGACGAAAGGCCTCCCGTCATCCTGTGGGCGGATACGTTCAACAACAATTTCTTCCCCGATACGCTCAAGGCCGCGGTGACGGTGCTGGAGGCCGCCGGTTTTACCATACTCGTGCCGCGCGCTTCGCTTTGCTGCGGACGACCGCTGTACGATTACGGCATGCTCAACACTGCGAAGCGGCTGCTGCGGAAGATCCTGCGGACCCTGCGGGAAGAGATACGCAACGGCGTTCCCGTGGTGGGTCTGGAGCCCAGCTGCGTGGCGGTATTCCGTGACGAGCTGACGAATCTCTTTCCCAATGACCGCGATGCGCAAAGGCTCCGGACGCAGACGTTCACGCTGGCCGAGTTCCTGCAGAAAAAGGCGCCGCATTTCCGGCCGCCCGAGCTCGTCCACGAAGCGCTGGTGCATGGTCACTGTCATCAGAAG
>DASZYU010000181.1:0-5948 GCA_035545215.1 Puia sp. | reverse complement strand
TTGGGGGGGGGGGGGGCGCCGCCGCCGCCGAAGTCCTCACGCCGTTGGGCAAACGCGAATGGACGGAGCTCGCCCGGGAGCTCGGTTTCCGCTATTGTTTTTTTTATTATCCCTTCCCCGGCTGGCGCTCGCCGTCGGTCCTGCTCAGCGAAGCCGCTTTCGATGACGAAGAACTGGACGTCCTTTCCCTCCTCGAACCCGTGCTCACCGCAAGAGGTTCGGACAGGGCTTATTCACACCGGCTGATCCGGTCGATGGTAGCCAACAAGCTTGTCCGCGAGCTCAGCGATCATCTTTTTGTCGTGTTATCCGATAACCCGGAATGGCTCCCCGATCCTCGCATCCTGGCATGGACCTTCAACCCGGGCAGGGTTGCCGCCTTCCGGAAAATGACCGTCTTCTGCCGCGACGAACATGGCGCGCTCAACGTGCGCCGCGAGGCTTACGACCGGCACGGCGATCGGCGCGACGACGTTTTGGTTCACCAGCGGCTCGAGGACGAACCCTACCGGCCCGGACGGCTGTATACGCTGCAACTGGCCGGCATCGTTTGTACACCCGGCTGGTCGGTCGGCGATGTCGTCGCCTGGGCCCGTCCGTACTACCGGCTATTGAAAGACCATGCACGGATCACCGACGACGGCGAGTGGCTCGAAGGCCGTCATCTCGACCTCGTGCCGTTCAATCTGCTGACGACTGACCGCCGCCTGACGGCGATCGACGCGGAGTGGGTCGCGCCCGACCCGTTGCCGCTGCGATACGTTCTTTTCCGCGGCATCTACCATAGCCTGGCGCGCACCGGCAGGGTGGCGTTGCCTGCGCACGGGACACCGCTCAACCTGTACAGTCTTTCGCTGGCGATTGCCGGGCAGCTTGTCCCCGAAACAGAGGGGTTGCTCGAACTGTTCCTCCAGCTCGAGCCGCGTTATTTTGCCCCCGTGTTCGGCGCGAATGTCGCGGCGCCCGGCGACCTCGATCTCGACCTCGCGTATGCGGAGGAACGAAAAAATACGGCGCCGCGAGACCCGGGCCGGTTGCACCCCTTGTACAATCTGAACCTGCAGGTGTTTGCCGAAACGCCGGACAAAGACTTCAGCGAAGAGACCTCGGCCTTCCTGCCGATCGGGATGACCGAACGGCGTAATCGTTACAGCATCCGGCTGCCCTGGTTTACCGACGACATTACCCGGTTGCGGATCGACCCGTCGGACCACAGCGGACTCGTGCACGTCCACGCGATACACCTGCAGAGCGAAGGAGAAGAGTTGTTCTACTGGACGCCTTATTCGCATGCCGACGTGGAACTCAACGGCGTGATGATCCTGCAGGCCGCGCCGGCGCTATGCTGCCCGGTGATGATCCTGCTGAATTATGACCCCATGCTGATCTTTTCGCTGCCGTCCATAACGAGAAAGAACCCGATGGCGCCCGTCGTGCTCGAAATAGAAGTGTCCGTGGTATCGGCGGTAACCTCCGCCGACGTGCTGAACAGTCTCCGGCAGACCTGCGCCATGCTTCCATCATCATAAAACAATATCGTGAAAGTCGCCGTTCATGCCCATATGCATTATGCCGATCTGATGGAGCAGGTAGCCGACCATCTCGCCAGGATACCCTTCCCTTACGACCTGATCGTGACGGTAACCGATCCTTCGGCCAAACCTGCGGTGCTGGCGACCGTCGCCGGCAAAGTTTCGAACGCGCGGACAAGGACGCTGGTCGTACCGAATAAAGGCCGCGATGTCAAACCTTTTTATGCCGACGCGGCAGGGCTGCTCGCGGATTACGACGTCATCGGCCATATCCATGGCAAGAAGTCCGCCTTCAACAACGGGGCCACGAAGGGATGGCTCGAACATCTGCTGCAATGCCTGATGGGCAGCGAGGAGACGGTGCGGAAGATATTTGCAAGGTTCCAATCCGATCCGCGGGCCGGCGTCATCTATCCCGCCACGTTCGACAAAATGCCTTATTGGGCGAACAGCTGGCTATCCAACCGCGACTGGGCCGCGCGTCTGCGCGACAGGCTTTGCCTGACCGATCTGCCCGATACCTATTTTTGTTACCCGGTCGGTAACATGTTCTGGGCCCGCCGCGAGGCGATCCGCCCGCTGCTCGAGCTCGGTCTCTGCGACGACGACTTTCCCGAAGAGAACGGCCAGACGGACGGCGAGATCATGCACGCATTAGAGCGGATGACGACCGTCGTTTCACGGTCACGCGGATATACCAATTATGTTATCCGCCCGGTGTCGGGTGGGATCACGATCACCGAGGACTCCGACGGCATCGACTTTTCCGCGTATGAGGGCAATTCACTCGACTATTTACGACAGGCGATAAAAAGACCGGACATCCGCCTCGTTTCTTTCGACATCTTCGATACGCTGGTGGTCCGGCCGCTGAGCGATCCGGCCGACCTGTTCGAGCTGATGCATGGGGAAGTCGAAAAAATGCTCGGCCGCCGCGTGGATTTCCGCAAGCTACGCATCGAGGCGGACCGCTGGCAGCGCCAGCGGCTCTCAGAGGGAAGCGACGTCACCTTCGGGGATATCTATGAACGCATCGCCGCGGTCCTCCAGTTGAGCGACCCTCAACGCGAGCGCCTGATGGAACTCGAGCTGCAACTCGAATCGCGCTTCATGCGCGCCCGATCCGCCGTCGTGGACGTAATGAATTATGCCTATGCGCTGGGCAAACAGGTGATCCTGACCAGCGACATGTACCTCGACAAGGCGATCGTTGTCCGTTTGCTGGATGCGCTGGGCATCGTGGCCTACCACCGGATCTATCTTTCATCCGACATCGGCAAACGGAAGGATGCGCGGACGATGTTCCCCCATATCCTGCAGGCGGAGGACGTAAGACCCGCCGCGATGCTGCACGTCGGCGACAACGAACATTCGGATATCCAGATCGCGGGCGACCTGGGCATCGGTACCTTCCACGTGATGCGGCCGATCGATCTCTTCCGTCAAACCCCGCTGGGCAGGTCGGGTTTCCCGGGTCCGGGGCTATCACTATTTGCGCGCGTCTCGTTTGGTTTGATGCTGACGCGTCTCTACAATGACCCCTTCCCGGCCGATGGAACAGCCGCCCCCGGCGACGCCGATCTTCGTAACTTCGGATACTGGTATTTCGGACCGACGCTGCTCTCCTTCATCCGGTGGGTGGCCGAACGCAGCGCGGACTATGGCACCGATACGCTGTATTTTCTCGCGCGCGACGGCGACGTCCTGATCCGCATCTACCGGCTGCTGCAGACGCACCTGAAACGGAGCCTGCCGCAAAGCGTCTACCTGGAAGTGTCGCGGCGGTCCATGGGCGTGCCATTCATCCAACGCAGGGAACAGCTTGACAAACTCCTCGAGCCCGACTATTCCGGCGGTCCGCTGAGCGAGTTGATCCGCGTACGGCTGGGGCTCGATCTCCACCAACACCCGGAGGTGCCGTTGCGCGACTTCGGGTTCGCGGGGACTCATTCCGCCGTTTTCATCCCTGCCGACCTGCCCAGGGTCAAGCGGTTGTGCTATTACCTCTTCGAGCACTACCGCGACCATTTCCTCGAAGAGAAACAGGAAGCGCTGGGTTACCTGGAGGGCATGGGCCTGTTTGGCGAGGCCAACCACGCCGTGGTGGACATCGGCTATTCGGGGACGATGCAGCGGATCCTCAACGAAGCCGGTCTGAAACGACCGCTCCACGGGTTCTACATGGTGTTGTACAAAACCTTCGATACGCTGATGAAGAACCCCGAGATATGCGCCAGGGGTTTGTTCGGCGACCGAGTCGATCCCTGGGTGAAAGAATTGTCGATCGACCGGTACAGTCTCTTTTATGAAATGGTCCTCTCCTCGACACGCGGACCCGTGACACGTTACCGCAAGGAGAAGGACGGAACTTACACCCCCGTGTATGCGCCCGTGAGCGACGAGGAACGCGGAAAACTGGTCAAGCTGCCGCAGATACACGAGGGCATCATGGAATATTGCCGCGACATCCTCGGCCTGCTCGAAGACGCCGATCTCGTTACCTGGGAGGATACGCGCTTCCTGCTTACGCCTTTCAGGTGGTTTCTCGAACACCCGACCCCCGCGGACCTGCGGATGCTGGCGGGCTATTCGCTCGATGACGATTATTGCGGGCAGGGCGTCCTGTATTGGGCGCCGCCGCCGGCCTCGAATGCGACGTCCGGCGCTGCTATACCGCCTGCCGACCGGCCGGGGAAGCCGAAAGACTTTCTTTGGAAAAGGTATGTACCCGATGCCCCGCTCTGGCGCGGTGACGTGATGCCGGTCACGCGCGAGAAATACGGGGGCTTCGCCAACCGCCGCGAATTCGAGATCTTCAACTGGTACCAGGACCGGTACGAACGGCTCCCCGGGTGGTTCAAGAAACTGGGCCAGCTGTTCAAGATCCTCCGCGGAACGAAACGCGTCCGCATCGTGCTCGAAGACGTGGGATACGTCCGCAACCAGCCGACGAAGGCGGAGGAGATACAGGCCTGGTACGAAAAGGAATACGAGATATTACCTAAATGGTATAAAAAATTCGGTGAAATACTCCGTCGCCATACTGTATCATAACTATTATTCGCTCGAAGGAGTGGACGAAATACGGGCGAAGATCGGGGCGTTGCACCGGGACGATATCCTGTTGCTGTGTTCGCTGCCCGAAAAATTTGCAGGTCGCATTCCCTGCCAGAAAGCGAACGAGAAATTCGCGATCGCCCCCAACTCCGGCAAGGACATCGGCGGCAAGCTGTTGTTGATGCAGTTGTTGCTCACGCTATACCCCGAGACCCCCTATGCGGTCCTGCTTCACGACAAACGCAGCTATCACAAACACAGCGGCCGCTGGGAAAAGGAGGGACTCTTCCGGATCGCCGCGCCGGATCTTTTCCCGGTCGTCGAGGCGGCCTTCGGGCGCGACCCGAAAATGGGGATCGCCTGTTCGAAAGGATATATCCGCAACGAATACCTGGGCAACGGAAAATTCAATACGCCGAATTCGACGTTGCTGAACGGGATGCTGACGAGATATGGCCTGCCCGACCATGACCTGCGTTTCGTGGCGGGCACGATGTTTTGGATAAGGACGTCGATCCTGCGGTCCTTCTTCGCCGCGGAAAGCCCGCTGGAGGTGCGGGCCACGCTCGAAAGGGGAAACGCGCTGGATCATGAAAAAGGGACGGTCACGCATTGCTGGGAACGAATGTTCTCGTGGATGGCGACTGCCTCGGGATATAAAATCAGGGAATTCTGATGTTGAACCGCTTTTATTATCTGCAGCACGATCTGCCCGGCCATGAGCCGGTGACACCCGGGGGGATCACGATCGCGCACGTGTTGGACGGACATGCCGGCGCTGCGACAGCGGCGCTTACGCACCAGTACTCCGCGGACGGGAACTACCCGTTCTGCCTGATGCTGCGCGACGTGCCTGATGCGGCGGCGGCGCTAAAACAGTCGCTGCTTTTCTTTTTTCATCCACAGTATGAGATGACGGCAAAAGGCCGGCCCGTTTTCATCTTCGGACAGGCGGCAGCCGGAACACGAACGCAGATCGAACGGCTGCTGGAGACGCAGGGCCTCGAGGCCGAAGTCATTTTTGCGCGAAGCGATGCCGGCGATCCGGTGATCACGCTGGACGCAAACGATCCGGAAGCTGCCGACGCCTACTACCGGTATTGTCTGACCGGCTATCGCCCCGAAGACATCTTTTTGCTCAGCGGAGGCGGGCTCGCGGCATGGCAGCGGCAATTGGGCCGGGTGGATGCCCGGCTTGCGGAGAGTCATCCGGATTTTTACCGGCTGGCGCAGGAAAGATTGTCGGCGGCGCAGCTGGCCGCCGAACGCGGTCGAGAGATCGGGCGGTTGAACGAGGAACTCGCGATCACCAACCAACTGCTCGATCTCAGCAACAGACATGACGAGGTGGACTATATC
>DASZYU010000180.1:0-44282 GCA_035545215.1 Puia sp. | reverse complement strand
ATAAGACGGATGAAGAAAAAGCCAATGGGGCTGCGTCCATTTCGTATACCAACCAGGTCGTCGGCGCCGACGAACGCGCCTATCTTCGGGCTCTGCCCCTGCATATCCGCGTCGAGTTCCAGCTGAACCAGGACAAGCTGCAACTGCTGCTGGTGCACGGCAGTCCGCGGCGCATCAACGAATACCTGTTTGAAGACCGCGAAGAGAAAAGTATGCTTCGCATCCTGCGGGACGCGGATGCGGATATCCTGTGTTTCGGGCATACGCATAAACCGTATCACCGGGTGTTTTTGGCAAACCGCGAATCGAGTGCCCTGCACGAAACGCATTCGCCGGGTGGTGATGCAGCCGGGGGAGCTCGGCAGGTAAGGGCGGCGGGGGACGCTCAGCTTCCGTATTACCGGCATGCGATCAATATCGGATCGGTCGGCAAACCGAAGGATGGCGATCCGCGTGGTTGTTATGTCCTCCTGACGATCGATGAAGGGAGCAACGCGAACAACAAGGAAAGCGTGCTGGTGGAGTTCGTCCGATTCGAATACGACGTGGAAAAAGCGGCACGTGCGGTTGAAGAAAGCCCATTGCCGGGTGCCTATGCGGAGGCGTTGCGAAAGGCCAAATAGTGCCCCTTTGCGGCGCATGGTATACCCTTTGCGGCGACAAGGGTATGAAACCCACGCCGACGCAGCCCGCCGATCCCGGCAACCGCCGCCAATTTCTCAAACAAGGCCTCCAGGCCGGTCTTATAACGCTGACGGGCAGCGCATTGCTGACCGCCTGTTCCGGTGGCAAGGGAGAAGACAAGGAAGTCTCGCCACCCGAGGACCTGATGCAGGAACATGGTCTGCTCAACCGGATCCTGTTGATCTACGACCACAATCGCCAATTGATCGCGGGAGGGCTTAAACCCAATTTGCCTTCGCTGAATGCCTCGGCCGGTATTATCCGCACGTTCGTCGAAGATTACCATGAAAAACAGGAAGAGGACTATCTCTTCCCGAGATTCCGCAAGGCCGGGCAACTGACCGATCTGGTCGACACGTTGCTGCGGCAGCACAATGCAGGCAGACGGATCACGGACCGACTGTTGCAACTGACCAAGGCACCGTCGCTGAACCCGGGCGAGATCCAGCAACTGAACGATCTTCTGACAGCCTTTAATACGATGTACCGCCCTCACGAGGCACGGGAGGATACTGTCCTGTTTCCCGCGTTCCGCAAACTCGTCTCGCGGCATGAATACGACTCTTTGGGCGAGGAATTCGAGGACAACGAGCACAAGCATTTCGGAAAGGACGGTTTCGAAACGATGGTGGGAAAAGTCGCCGATATCGAAAAGCAGCTGGGAATTTACGAGCTCAACCAATTCACTCCCGCCTGAGTATAGTTCACCATCGATCGCCAGATTGGGCAGCCCTCTCCTATCCAACCTGCCGGCTTATGCGTCACAGTCCCGCAACGCGCCAGATCGCGTCGGCGACAGAGTCATAACCCGCGCGAGTGAAATGGATGCCGTCGCCCGGGTTCACGAGCGTTGAAAAATGAACGTTGTCATTGCCATAGACGGAGACACCTTTGTACCGGCCGCTGTTCCAAATCGAATTAATGTCAACCACCGTGGCCCCGACGCTATCGAGCGCACGGTCCGCCAACCAGTCGTTGAGCCGCGAGATCTGGCCGATCTGATCCTGGTCATACACGCCGTAACCCTGTCCGACGCAGTTGAGCACGATACAACGAATCTGATTCCGCCGACAAACCGAAGCCATCCAGGCGAGGTTGGCCTTTATGGTGTCCAGCGAGATATGATCCTGAATATCGTTGACGCCGCCTTCGATGACCACGCAGGAGGGCTTTCTCCTGAGCGTTAGCGCTCCGCGTCCATCACCCGGATCGGAGGAATCGCCGATCGCATCGCGCAGGAAGCGGCGTTTGATCTGTACGGTTGTTTGTCCGCCCCATCCCCGATTGGACCAGGCGTACTTTGTCAATCTCGTCAATTCATAAGATATCTGTCCCGCGCTGTCGGGATAGCCGAGGCTGTTCAGTTCGAGACCTGAATACCGCCAGGGGTGTCCTGCGATGATCGAATTTCCGATGCAGACGCCGCCGGGTATTTGAAGATTGGTTTTGTGGTTCCTGGTCGCCTCCACTTTTGGCTGCCAGGGATCGGTTTTACGGCATTCACAGGTTATCAACGGCAATAAAAGAAACGGAATGCATTTGCAGAATGTCGACAGGTACATGCTTCGATCCTTGCGAAAGTTGTGCCCCACCAGTTTGAGGAAATCGGCTGACAGGAGGCCGGCGATGTTCATCACACCGGTTGCCCGGTTTTGACTACATTTCTTAACTTGATGTCCATTATGGAAATCCCCTCACTACTTTGGGACTATACCCGTTGGGCCAACGACATCGTCATCATGACGCTGGAAAGATACGGGCCGCAGACACCGGCCTTTTCGCTTCGCCTCATGAGCCATATCTGCAATGCGCAATCCGTCTGGCTGGCGCGTATCATCGGGCAGGCGGCGCCGGCGGCCATCTGGGAAGAACACGACCTTGGCCGGATCAGGCAATTGAACAGTGAATCGCTGCAAGGGTTGAAGGCGGCGATCGATGAACAAGGCAACAACCTGGGCGCGATCGTAGCATACACCAATTCGAGCGGTATCGCATTCGAGAATTCGGTGCTGGATATCCTGATGCAGGTGTTCACGCATGGCGGCTATCACCGGGCGCAGATCGCCATGGACCTGCGCCAACACGGTCTTGAGCCGGTGAATACGGATTATATCAGCTGGATACGGGCGAGCCGGAGATGAGGTGGCTGAAAGCACCATGCAAGCGGCTCGAAGAATGACCGTTCAGCGTGGTTCCAGGGCACGCTCCTTTTAACGGCGGACATCGCGACATTTCCTTTTTACATCGAAAGCAGTTTGATGAAAACCATTGATAGGACTTTTGATGCTGGTTTGCGGCGTCCGGGAGCGCGTCGACGATAACGGCCTGCGACGGTGTCCGAAGCGGGAGAAACAATAAGTTTTTTTGGTGCAGTTGGAATAAGTTGTACCTTAATGCAACCGATTGCAAAACATTACGGCACACGGGTGCCGAATAGCCTTCGGCTGAAAATTGTACTTATGCGAACGATCCGATCTTCGACTTTCGTCCTTTGCTCGTGTTTGTTGTTTGGCAGCGCCCGCGTCGCCGCGCAAGTGAGACTGCCCCAGTTGATCGCCGACAACATGGTCCTACAGCGGGACAGGCCCATTACAATCTGGGGTTGGGCTTCGCCTTCGGAAAAGGTATCGGTAACCTTTGGCGGCAAGACCTATCGAACGGTTGCCGGTGCGGACAGCGGGTGGCGGGTCAGCGTACGCGCGATGAAGGCGGGCGGGCCGTACTCGATGGAGATCCGCGGCCGGAATCAGGTCACGTTGAAGAATATCCTGGTCGGCGATGTGTGGTTCTGTTCGGGCCAATCGAATATGGTGCTGGATATGGAGCGGGTCAAGGAAAAATATCCCGAAGAGATCGCGCAGGCCAATTTTCCGGAGATCCGGAATTTTTTCGTTCCAACCCTCTCCGATGTGTCGCGGCTGCACGAGGACCTGCCGCCCTCCCGGTGGGAGGAAGCAAACCCGAAGAATGTCCTGCTATTCGGCGCGGCTACCTGGTTCTTTGCACGGCGACTGTACGACAAATACCATGTTCCGATCGGCATCATCAATTCAAGCGTCGGCGGTACGCCGATACAGGCCTGGATCAGCGAGGAAGGTCTGAAGGAGATACCTAACTATGCCGAGCGGGTCGCGCAGTTCAGGGATAGCGCTTTCCTGGACAAACTGTTGCACCCGGTGCGGACGCGTCCTGCAATGGGCAGGCCGAACAGGCATCCCGACCAGGGTCTGGCGGGCGCTGTCAAATGGTATGACCCGGCCTATGTTCCCGAGGGTTGGCATCGTTTCTGGCTGCCAGGTTATTGGGCCGACCAGGGCATCAAGGGGCTGAACGGCGTGGTATGGTTCCGGAAAGAGATCGAAGTGCCGGCATCGATGGCGGGCAAACCGGCGAAGTTATTTGTCGGGCGGATCGTGGACGCGGATGAGACCTTTCTCAACGGCGTCAAGGTCGGGAATATCACGTATCAATACCCGCCGCGGCGCTACGAGGTGCCGGCAGGGGTGCTCAAGGCCGGGAAGAACCTGCTCGTCGTACGGGTCACCAACACTTTTGGCAAAGGCGGTTTCGTTCCGGACAAGCGGTACGAGCTGACCGACGGTGTGAATCATATCGATATCCGCGGCGACTGGCAGTACAAGGTCGGCGAGGTATTCCCGCCGCGCAATTTCGGCGGAGGTGGCGGCGGAAACTTTTTCTCGGCACAAAATGAGCCGACGGGTCTTTACAATACGATGGTCGCTCCCGCTGTCCGCGAGACCATCAAAGGGTTCGTGTGGTACCAGGGGGAAGCCAATACGAACAAACCGAAAGAATACCGGCAGTTGCTGCCTGCGCTGATCGCGGACTGGCGCACCAAATGGGGCGAAGGAGAGTTGCCCTTTTTGTACGTGCAGCTGCCAAATTTCATGGAGGTGCAATATTCTCCTTCGGAAAGTCAGTGGGCCGAGTTGCGGGAGGCGCAGCTGATGGCGCTGAAGGTTCCGAATACCGCGATGGCCGTAGCGATCGACGCCGGCGAATGGAACGACATCCATCCGCTGGATAAGAAGGATGTGGGCGACAGGCTCGCGCTGGCCGCGGAGCATCTTGCCTATGGCGACAAGGACGTGGTGTATTCGGGTCCGATTTACCGGTCGGCGCAAATCGAGGGAGACAGCATTGTCATCTCGTTCGACGATATCGGCGGCGGCCTGATCGCCAGAGGGGGAGGCAGCCTCCATTCGTTTGCGATCGCAGGGGTCGATAGGAAATTCGTGTGGGCCGATGCGCGGATAGAAGGGGATCATGTCGTCGTGTCGAGCGCCGAGGTTCCGGCGCCGAAATATGTGCGTTACGCCTGGGCGGACAACCCCGAGGATGCGAACCTTTATAACAAGGAAGGGCTGCCAGCGTCGCCTTTCCGGACGGACGAAGCGCCCTGATGGATGCAAACGGGCGAATGCATGGGCACGAGGTGTGGAACGGGAGGATGCGCGATGGGTGGAACGGGAGGATGCGCGAGGGGTGGAACGGGAGGATGCACGAACGCGGAACCGACAGATGAAGATCAACTATCCGCTATGAATAAGCATACAAGTGTATTCGTGTTGCTCATGGGCATGGGCTATGGCGTGCCTGCGCAACAGCAGTCGCCGGGTGACAAGGGGCAATATCCGGCTCCCGTCAATTTTACGGCTCAGCAGGATCATGACAATATGATGAAGCAGCTGGGTATCCAAGCGCTTCGCCCGGGTCCCAGCGGTGACGAAAAGGCGCCGAACCATGCCAATTACGATGAGGCGCAGGCCAACCCCTACCCGAACCTACCGGATGTGTTGGCGCTGAACAATGGCAAAAAGGTGACGTCCGCAGAACAGTGGTGGAAACAACGGCGGCCGGAAATCGTGGAGGACTTCGAGCGCGAAGTTTATGGCCGGGTGCCGGCGCACGTGCCGAAAGTGACCTGGACGGTGAAGGTTACCGATCGTGAATTCATCGGGTTCTTTACGCCGGTGATCGCCAAACAATTGATCCGCCATGTCGATAATTCGGAGTGTCCGCAGATCGACGTCAATATCAAAATGACGCTGGTGGTGCCCGCCAATGCCAGGGGGCCGGTCCCCTTGCTGATGCTCTTCGGTCGCAGCGAGCTGCCGGCGCCGGCTCAGCCTCCCGCCGACGACCTGGAGAAGATCAATGCCGCCATCAAAGAACTGCTGGTGAAGGAACACCCCGAGTTCAGGGAGATCTTTGAAAAATATCCCGCCTATAATCCTATCGCCGCACAAACGCCCCCCGGTGTCGGTTTCCCGCGCCCGGCCGGCGATCCGCCGACCACGCAGCAACTGATCGCAGACGGATGGGGGTATATCCTGATCGATCCCAACAGCATCCAGGCGGATAATGGCGCGGGTTTGACGAAGGGCATCATCGGTCTCTGTAATCATGGCCAGCCGCGGAAGCCGGATGACTGGGGCGCTCTCCGTGCCTGGTCCTGGGGGGCGGCGAGGGCGCTGGACTATCTCGAAGCCAACGAGCCGAAGGTCGACAGCAAACACGTCGGTATCGAGGGCGTGTCCAGGTATGGCAAGGCGGCCCTGGTGACACTGGCATTCGAACCGCGGTTCTACATGGGGCTGATCGGCTCATCGGGTGAAGGCGGCGCGAAACTCAACCGGCGCAATTTCGGCGAGGCAGTGGAAAGCCTGACAGGCGGCGAATACTATTGGATGGCGGGCAATTTTATGAAATACGGCGCGTCTGAGGCGGTGTTCGGAGCAAAGACGGCCAATGACCTCCCGGTCGATTCGCATGAGCTGATCGCGCTATGCGCGCCCCGTCTGTGTTTCATCAGCTATGGCGTTCCCGCGCAGGGCGACGCGAAATGGCTGGATCACCAGGGGAGTTATATGGCGGCCGTCGCGGCTGGAGCCGTTTACAAATTGTTGGGGGCAAAGGACCTGGGTGTCTCGAACGATTATCATACGGAGAAAATGCCGCCGGTCAACACCGGTCTGCTGGATGGCGAGCTGGCATGGCGGCAGCATGACGGCGGGCATACCGATGCGCCGAACGTCAAATATTTTATCCAGTGGGCGGACAGGTTCATGGGGTGGAAACGTATCGTCTTGCCGAATTTTTGAAACGGAAGGTGTGAGGTCGTTTTATCGGTGTGCAAATGCAAACGGTCGTAATGGCTGCGCCAGGCCGGCGCCAGCTGACCCTTTTTTTTCGAGGATGAGATAACCGGCCCCGCGCCGCGGCGGCGCAGGCGAGTCCGGCAATACCGGCCCCAATGATCAGCGTATCGGAGGCTTGCTTCATTTTTCAAAGACTACCGACTGCGGAGTTACGCCCAGACCGGAGAGTATCCTGTTGATGCCCTGTACCATGAGGTCTGGTCCGCAGACGTAAAAATACCTGCCCAATTGATCGACGTGCGTTTTCAGAAAAGCCTGGTCGATAAAATCGAGCGCCTGCGTTTCTTCGTTTTGCTGCGTCATGACGAAAACGGCATTGGCGCCAAAGATCCTCATCAGCTCGCTTTTATAGATGACATCGGCCAAGGTCTTGTTGGAGAAGAACAGTTTGTTCTTCCCGATGAGGCCCACCTGGTGCAACTGACGGAAGATCGCCATGAAAGGCGTGATACCCGCTCCGCCAGCGATGAAATAGCCTTCGCCTTTGTAATGAATGGCGCCCCATGGGTCATCGATAATGAGGCGGTCGCCCGGTTTCAGCAATGCCACCTGTTTGGTCGCTCCGTCGCGGTCGGTGTAACACTTGATGGTAAATTCCAGATAGGCATCGCTGTTCAGACTCGTAAACGTAAAAGGCCTTTTCTGGTCCCGCCAGCCCTCCTTATCGATGCTCACGTCGGTAGCCTGGCCGGGTACGAAAGAATAGTTCGCCGGTTTTTGGACCCGGACGCATTTGACATCGTGTGTCACTTCGGCCACGGATAAAACCTTCATTGTATGTTCCATTGTTGTGCGATTTCGTCGGATAATCTTAAATTAGCAAGCACCAATCAACTTCAAGAATGAAACGAATACTTTCTCTTACCGGTTGTGTCCTACTTGTTCTGCTGGGTTTCCCGGTCGTTCGCGCCCATCAGGCCGATCCCTGGACGCCGGAGCAATTGATGGCTCCTTCCGAACTTGCGGCAAAGATCAAAAATAATTCCAATCCATTGGTCATCTGTGTGGGGCCGGCGGGGCTGATCAAGGGTTCTGTCGAGACGGGCCCTGCTCATGAAACCGCGGGGCTCGATAAACTGAAGACCCTGCTCCTGGGGCAGGACCGGAACAAGGAAGTCGTCATCTACTGCGGTTGTTGTCCCTTCAATCATTGCCCAAACATCCGGCCGGCGTTCAACCTGCTGCTTTCCATGCATTTTACGCATCCCCGGTTGCTGGACCTTCCGCATAATATACGGGTGGATTGGATCGAACACGGCTTCCCGGTGAAAGAAGCCAAATAAGCCGGCAAAGGGCCGCAAGACTGAGGCACGCGGAGGGTCTCAGGGAAGACGATTGAGGGCGGCGAACGCGCCGGCGACGATGCGGTCGCAGCGTTTCAGATCGAATGTATAGACGTGTTCCTTTATGTATCCTTTCAGGTCTTCCCTCAACATGGCTTTCGCCCTGTTCAGGCGGGTCTTGACATTGGCCATGCCGATGTCAAGGATTTCCGAGGTTTCCCTTACGGACAGATCTTCCACCTCTCTCAGCACAAACACGAGCCGGTATTTTTCCGGCAGCCGGTCCATAGCATTTTCCAGTAGGGAAGAAAGCTCCTTGTTCACCAGCTCGCTGCCCGGGGTTCTCGTATTCATTGCATTTTCCGATTGTGCGCTCGTGTACCTGATCAAATCCTTTTTCCTTTTCTGTTCGAGACACTGATTCAGCATGATCCTCGTCAGCCAGGTGCTAAAGGAGCTGTCTTTTCTGAATTGCGCGAGGTGCAGCCAGGCGTTGACATAGGCTGTTTGCATCGCGTCCTCGACATCGGCATCGTTGTTCAATACCGACATGCCTATCCGGAACATCCGCTGGTTGTACCGTCGAATGAGCTGTTCGAAAGCCGACTTGTCCCCCGATAAAATATTATTTATCAATGTCTCATCAGGGATCTGGCGGAAATGCAGGGGTTCGTGGTAGATCATGGCTAAGTTTGGATGAACGAGGCGATAAAAGGTTACAAAAAAACGCGAAGAAATCGGGCCGCCGGTTTTGTAACGCTTTTCCGGGTGACCGATCTAATGTCAAACAAATTAATCATTTTATGGCTACCGTAAAACAACTACAGGGCATTTTGAGATTCACCTATGGCGTCGTGCCGATCGTGGCGGGATTGGACAAATTCACCAATCTGCTGTGCAACTGGTCCGATTACCTGGGTAACAATAAATCGATGATCCCCATGGAGCCAATCACCTTTATGAAGATCGTCGGCGTGATCGAGATCGTCGCCGGCATCATCGTGTTCATCCGTACACTGGCCGGAGCTTATATCGTTATGGCGTGGTTGATCCTGATCGCGTTGTCGCTGCTCGCCGGGGGGCATTATTTCGACGTTGCAGTGCGGGACCTGGTGATGGCTGTGGGCGCATTTACCCTGGCGCAGATGACGCGGCTGACGTCGGTTTCGCCCGGGAAACTGTAGCGGGACCGGGTGGCAGTACACCGGTCCGAATGCTGCCGCGACGAAATGCTGCAAGGTGACCGATGCGGCCGCGGAGGCGGGTAAGGGTACGCCGGTCTGCCGGCTGCCGGGGCGAAATGCAGCACGCGTGACCCAATGCGGCCGTGGGTCGGGGTGACGCCGCGGGCGGATGGCCCGATTTTGGGTAGATTTACCGGCATGGAGAATACGTTGAGGCGGGCGTCCGCCACCGGAGTTATCGTCGCGCTCGGCATTATTTACGGAGATATCGGGACCTCCCCACTGTACACGTTGCAAACGATATGGAACGAAGGGGGGACGATCGACAAGGCGCTCGTCTTTGGCTCCATTTCCTGCATCTTCTGGACGCTGACGCTGCAGACCACTTTCAAATATGTGGTGATCACGCTACAGGCGGATAATCATGGTGAGGGGGGCGTTTTCTCGTTGTATTCGCTCGTACGGCGGTATGGAAAGCGGTTGGTTTATCCTGCCATCATCGGCGCCGGCACCCTGTTGGCGGATGGCATCATTACCCCTCCCATCACCGTTACCTCGGCTATCGAAGGTTTGGGGATGGTGCCCGGGATGAGTCAACATATCATTCCGGGTAACAATCTCGTGCTCGAGATCGTGCTGGTGATCCTTCTTCTCCTGTTCATTTTCCAGCGTTTTGGCACCAAGGTGGTCGGAGGATGGTTCGGCCCGATCATGCTGATCTGGTTTGTGATGCTGGGCTATTCGGGTTTGCGGCAAATAGTCCATTATCCGGCCATTTTCGGAGCGTTGAACCCCGTCTATGGGTTGAGAATGCTCGTGGGCCATCCGCGTGGGTTCTGGCTGCTGGGTTCGGTCTTCCTGTGCACGACGGGTGCGGAAGCGCTGTATTCGGATCTCGGCCATGCCGGCAGGAGAAATATTTATTTCAGCTGGACCTTCGTGAAGATTGCGCTGGTGCTCAATTACCTGGGGCAGGGCGCCTGGGTGCTGATGCGCAACCAACCCGACCTGGGAGGTCTGAACCCGTTTTTTGCGATCGTTCCGGATCATTTTGTCCTGCTGAGCGTTTTCGTAGCTACGGCGGCGTCGATCATCGCCAGCCAGGCGTTGATCAGCGGATCGTTTACACTCATCGGCGAAGCCATCAGTCTGGGTTTCTGGCCAAGGGTAAAGGTCAAATATCCGACGGATATCCGCGGGCAGATATACATCCCCAGCATCAATTGGATCCTTTTCATCGGGTGCGTACTGGTGGCGCTATATTTCAGGACGAGTGAAGCCATGACGGCGGCCTATGGATTTTCGATCACGGTGGCGATGTTGATGACGACGCTGCTGGTCGTCTATTTTCTCCGGCGCGTCAAGAAATACCCGTTTTGGATCGTGGGAGCGATCGTCACGGTTTTTGTGCTGGTGGAGACGAGTTTTTTCGTCGCCAATGCGATCAAACTGGTGAAGCGGTTGTTCTTCCTCGTTTTCGAGGTCGGGCTGATCACGACGATGTATGTCTGGTACAACGCCCGGAAGATCACGTTGCGTCTGCTGACCTTCACGGACATCGGTAAATACCTGCCCATGCTGGACAAGTTGAGCCGGGATACAAGCCTGCCGAAGTATTCGATCCACGTAGTCTATCTTACGCGCGCCTCTATCCACGAGATCGAGACGCGTATCGTCGATTCCATCTTCGACAACCCGCCAAAACGGGCCGATTTCTACTGGCTGGTCCATATCGACCGGCAGGATGACCCTTACAGGCAGGAATACGATGTGGAAGTGCTGGTGCCGCAGAAGGTGATCCGCGTGAACTTCCGGTTGGGTTTCCGCATTCAGCCGCGGGTTGGTGTCATGTTGCGAAAGGTCGCGCAGGAAATGGCTGCCTGCGGGGAATTGCCGACGGTCGGCAAACCGAAGGATTTCAAATTCGTGATCCTGGAAAGATTTCTGTCCTACGACAATGAATTCTCCGTCCGAACCGGGTTCGTACTGAATACCTATTTCAGCATCATGAAGCTGGCGCGGTCGGATAGCCGCGCCTATGGGATCGATAGCGATCAGGCGGTGATCGAAAAGGTGCCGCTGGTGGTGGCACCGGTGCAGAGCATTACGCTCAAAAGGGTGAAAAAGAGGTAGGTCGTCCGTTAACGACCCGATAACGGTGGAATGATCTAAATTGGGTGCCCCTGGCATCGATTTGGAGCCGGGGTCAGGACCATGAACACATATATCGTTTTTGACAACGGAGGGAAGACTATCGACCGGTTCACAGTGATCAATATCAAGAGCGCGGATGTCTTCGGCGTAAGCGAAAACCCCGGCAGTCCGGACGGTGTCGGCAGGCATTGCGGCAATTGCGCCGAGCACCGGATCATCCTCTATGGCAGTGGCTGGAGACAGCGCCTTCCGGCGAAAAAAATATTGGAGGCGGAAGCGGAGAATTATATCAACAATGCCCGGCTCGATCCGGACTGGCTCGGCCAGGAGATCGACTTCGCATCTTTGCCAAAGCATGTCCGGGAATACATCACCGATCTGGATAATGACAAGGACCCGGGCCATCATTCTCAGGCCAAGATCGCTTCGCTGGGCGAATTTGCCCGGCAGGCAAAATCATTAAAGAGTAAATAGAGGCGAAGGCGCAAGGAAAACTCCGGCGGACTATTGCGTTTGCCGACCGGGGGGTTCGCAGCAGAAGAAAGCTCCGGCGCCCCGCCGGTGGAACGGAAATTGAACAGGATAGGACGGCCGGGTCTCTACGGGCCTGGAACTGAATCGATAATCAATAAAATGGAATTGTCATGAGAGGAAAGATCATGGGGATTATCCTGTCCATCCTGGGTATTGCCGGCCTCATTACGGCCTTTATTTATATCAATGGACCGGATAGCTCCAACCATTTGGCTGCTACGCTGGCCAGGGGCATCGGAGGAGCGATCGCCTTTTTTGCGGGTATTTGGCTGGTAGATCACCACACGGGCCGCCGCGCCTTGTAAGGTATGGGCTCCGGATAGCGGTTGTAGAATACGCACACCTGATCGACGAGATGATCGAACACGTCATTTTTGGTGTAGGGACGCCGCGCTTTCATGAGGAGCTGTGTTCCGTTTTGAATGCGGGCTATCTCTCCCTGATCGAAAATGCCTGAGCGCACGAGGGTGTCGCGTACAAAGACGGCCATGCGGCGGTGGTCCCTGCGGTAATTCTCATTCCCGTTTTGCTGGGCCTCGTCGCGGAGTCGTTCGACCGAACGAAGCAATTCACCCTGGACGGTCGCGGCGGGTCCCGTTGCGGGAACGAGGTTGCTCCATATCCGGTAAGCCAGCTCGGGGTCCTGCAGTTCGGTCGGGAACACGGGCTGAACCGTAGTGGCGGGATGGATCGTGGGTCTGCCCGCCTCCCAGTCGGCAACCAGTTTGCGCACATCCGGCGCGGCATATTCCAGCCACCGTCTGGCGGTCATACCAAACCTGTTCTCCTGGTCGAGATCGGCGCCCCGCCAGAGGATCTTTCCCAGGATGTGGAGGTGTTCGGCGCGGTGTTCGTCGTTCTTTCTCAGCAACCATCCCTGAACGGCCCAATAGATGACGTTGGAGCCGTCTTCGTCGCCGATATTCACATCGGCATTGAAGTCCAGAAACAAATCGAGCGCCTTCCGATACTTTTCCTGTTGGACGGCAATATGGAGACAATTGTATCCGCGGTTACAACGAATGTTCGGGTTGGCGCCTTTCTCCAGTAAATAGCGCAAAAGCGGAAGACGGTCGTCTTCGGTATCAAAGCCATAAGACAACAGGGCCTCCATCAGTACCGGCATCCAGGACCGGCTGTCGACGAAGGCATTGACGTCGATATGATGGTCTTCGATGAGCTGTTTAACGCCTTCGGTATCTCCTTTGGCGATCGAAAGCGACAGGGTGCTCCAAACGGAGGCGGGAATTAGTTTTGGCATCGCAATCATAGCAGGGTGGCGCGGCGTTAGACCGCCCCTATAAGGTACGAAATATTAATCAATTCACGAATATCTCATCGAAAAATTCCCAGGCCGGCTTACCCTTTCCCGGGTGCCAGTCGGGCATTTTTTTCACCGGGGTCGCAACGATCCTCAGACAGCCGACCTTCACGGGGGCGAACTGCACGTCGTAGCCGACCTGGAAGGCCGAAGGGGTCCTGGGTTGTTCGGGTGAAAGATGTCCCAGCAGACGGAGGTTGTGCTCACGGGTGCCGCCCCAGACCTCTATGTTGAAGGGGGCAAAGATGTAGGCGTAGGTGTTGACCAGCGAGGAAAGGGTGATACCGCGGACGGTGACCGGTTTTGTGAAATAGAGCATACATTCCATCTTGTTCTTAACGAAGCCAAGCCATTTGCCGCTGCCATAGTTGTCATCGCCTTTCTCGAGGTCGGTGAGTGTCCGCGCGCCGAATTTCATGTACTGCGAGTCGATGGGCTGCAACATGCGGATAGAATCCGGCCGGTTTCTTTCGCTGTAGAACCGTGCCCGGACGGAGTCGCTCGGTAGCCAGCCTTTTTTGAATGCCCGCGCGGTCAGGATGGCGTTTTCCGTGAGCATGGTATTGCCAGTATAAACGGGGCTGCTGCTGTCGGGTTCGGTGCCATTCAGGGTATAACGGATGGCCACACCGGGAACATAGTGTTTAAGGCGGAGGCGTACGGGTTGTTTCAAGACGCGTTCTTCCGTCTGGAGGATCGGAGGGTTCAACCGCAACACCATCGTATCGGTACGCAGACCTGTCTCTACGGTCAACCCGCTATTGGCATTACCATGCACGATGCTTCCGGCCGGAATGGCTGTATTCCAAACATACAGGTGTCTCAGCGATTTCATGGTCATCAGGCAATTGATGTCTTCAGGTTTTATCGCCGTCCCTGAAAGGCTCAGGCTTTTCAACTTTTCCAGCCGGCAAAGCTGCGCGACGCCCGCGCCGGTTACGCCGGTGAAATCCAGGTTCAGTGTCCGGAGATTCTCGCAGCGAACGATGTCGGGCATGTCCGCGTCGGTGACCGGCATCTTATCGAGATCGAGCGAGACGATCTGACGGCTGATCGGTTCCAGCTCTTTGAGCTGTGCGGGCTGGAAGAATTGCGGACTGTAAAAGTCCACATCGAGTGCGGGCGAGTTCAATGCGACCGGGTAAATGACCCGGTAGCTGTTGTTCAGCCGTCGAACGGTCGCTTCGTCGGCAGAAGGAAAATCGAATTGTTCCTGCTGCTGGCCGCTTGCCAGGAGTGGCAGGGCCAGCTGGCGGAGCGTATCGGAGGGAGGAAGTTGTGCGACGCGGATCGTGCGCGTCGGATCATGTTTCAACCATTGCCAGAGGATCGCTATTTCCGCGTCGGTCAATTGCGGTTTGCCTTTGGGCGGCATGTGTTTGTCGTCGTCCGGGGGAAGATGGATCCGACGCATCATCAGGCCGAAGTCCGCCTCGGTGCTGTCCCATAATGGCCCGTCCTTCCCTCCTTTCAACAGGAGCTGCGCGGTCTCCATGATCAATTCCCCCTTGGCTTTGCTGCTGTTGTGGCACCCTATGCACTTCGTCTGCAGGATCGGGCGGACCATATCGTTGAACACGACTGCGTCTTCAAGCGCGACCTTTTTTGCGGGTGTCTGCGGACTGACCGGCGCGAGCAAAAAGTTCCGGCCGTGGGTGATGCCGGCCCCTTCGTGACCGGTGAAGGTGAGCAAAACGAGGCAGCCGACTGCCGTGGACGCGGGTGCGAAACGAACATGCTCCAGCCGGTCGTACCAGGCATACCAGCAGCAGGTGAGAAACGAAAGCGCTACCCCGCTGTATTTATGCCAGAACAGCACATCCGCATCATAGCCCGGCTCCTTCGACAGGAACAGGCCCATGACCGCGGTGATGGCAGCCGAAAGAGCGGCGAGCAGCAGCAACGTATTGTCCTGGTGTCGCAGCACGAATCGCTGAAACGCGAAGACGACCAGGAGCGCGATGGGAAAATGCAGGATCAGCGGATGCATACGGCCGGCGACCTGTAACCAGGCCGGAACGACCAGTCTGCTGTCGAACAGCAACAAGAAACAAAGCAAGCAATTGACTGCAACCGTAAAATTGAACAACGGGTTCTTCCAGCGGATCATGCGACGGGTTCGAGTTTATACGGATACACATGGCCCGAGTTCCATTGGGCGATGTAGAGGTTTTGTTCGTCGTCGATGCAAACGTCGTGGGGGTACTGAAAGGCTTTTATGGATTGCTGCATTTCGCGGAGACGACCGTCGTTTCCGTACACGGGCTCGCTGCCGCCGAGGTTGGAGACCACCTTGAAGTCCTTGTCGAGGATCGTGACGAACCCCGATTGTTTCCAGAGGCTCGAATTGCTTTGCAGCACGGCGGCATAGAGATAGTCGCCGTTGATCACGGGGCGGCAGACCCAGGCGCCCGGCAACGGGATGGCGCCGAGGAATTTACCTTCCATCGTATACCGTTTGAAAGCGTTCTGCTGTCTTGAAGTGACGATGAGGAAAGGACCGCCCGGGTGCCGGTTGTCGATGGTGACGCCATGGGCGTTCAGGAGGTGTTCTTCACCGTCGCCGCGTCCGCCAAAGTGCCGGATATAATTGCCTTTGTAGTCATATTGGATGACAAAGTCTTTCCCGTATCCATCCGCCACATAGATGTCACCGTTCGATGCGATGGCCGTCTCGGTAGGGATGTATTCGTCGGCTTTCGTGTATTCGCCGGTTTCTTTCGGGTAGTCGAGTGTCATCAGCACTCTGCCGTCGAGCGTCGTCTTGATCACCTGGTGCCGGTTGTTGTCACAGATGAAAAGCACCTCGGTGCCGTTCTCGTCAAACAGCGTCAGGCCGTGCGCGCCGGGGTATTCTGTCCCCCAGGCCGTGAGCAGTCTGCCCTTCTTGTCGTAAATGATCAGGTTGTTGTGCGTATCGTTGGTCAGCAGGAGGATCCGGCCTCTCCGGTCCTGAACCATCTCGTGGCAATCCTTGACGGGATAGCGTGCGAAATCAACCTGGCTCCATTTGTTATTCAGGCGGTACCGTTTGTTGTTGTGACCGAGGATGGTGTCGTCCGGGAGCAGATTGGGCATCAGGAGAAAGCCTGCGGCGGCGGTGGATTGTTGAATAAATTGACGGCGGTACATGTGCGTTCGTTTTGAAGGTTAGGCAATAAGTCCATGCACCACCTTGCCGGCCACGTCGGTCAGGCGGTAGCGTCTTCCCTGGTGTTTGAAAGTCAGCTTCTCGTGGTCGAGGCCCATCAGGTACAGGACGGTGGCATGAAAGTCGTGTACGTGGACCGGATCCTTTACGATGTTATAACCGAAATCGTCGGTCTCGCCATAGACGCCCGGTTTCACCCCGCCACCTGCCATCCAGATGGTGAAGCATCTCGGGTGATGGTCGCGGCCGTAGTTGTCTTTTGTCAGGGTGCCCTGGCAGTAATTGGTGCGTCCGAACTCGCCGCCCCAGATGACGAGGGTTTCGTCGAGCAGACCTCGCTGTTTCAGATCGGTGATGAGCGCCGCGGACGCCTGGTCGGCATCCTTGCACTGGCCCCTGATCTCGGTCGGCAGATTGGAGTGTCCGTCCCAGCCCTGGTGATAAAGCTGCACGAAACGCACGCCGCTTTCCGACAGTTTTCTCGCCAGCAGGCAATTGGCCGCGAAGGTGCCGGGCACGAGGCAATCGGGGCCGTACAGCTTTAACGTGTCTTCGGGCTCTTTGGAGGTATCGGTGATCTCCGGTACGGCGGTTTGCATCCGGTAGGCCATTTCGTATTGCCGGATCTTCGTGCTGATCTCAGGATCGCCGAATTGTTTGTAGGACTCTTCGTTGAGTTCGGCCAGCTTGTCGAGCATCTGGCGGCGGTCGGTCTTCGTCATGCCGTCGGGATCTTTCAGGTACAGGACCGGGTTCTCGCCATTGCTGAATTGAACGCCCTGATAAATGGAATCGAGAAAACCGTTGGACCATAGCTTGGAATAGACGCCCTGGCCGTTGCCTTTGCCCTTAGAGAGCAGTACGCAGAAGGCCGGAAGGTTCTTGTTTTCGCTGCCCAGACCATAGCTCAGCCAGGAACCCATACTCGGCCGGTTGCCGACCTGTGCGCCGGTCTGGAAGAACGTCAGCGCCGGGTCGTGGTTGATGGCTTCGGTGTACATGCTTTTGATGAAGCACAGATCATCGACGACCTTTGCAGTATGCGGCAGCAGCTCGCTGATCCATGCGCGCGCCCGTCCGTATTGGTTGAACTGGAAAACGGTGCCGGCGAGCGGGAACTTTTTCTGATTGGCCGTCATCCCCGTGAGCCGCTGGCCAAGGCGGACGGACTCGGGCAGGTCCTGTCCCTGCATTTGCTGCAGCAAAGGTTTGTGATCGAACAGGTCAAGTTGTGACGGGGCGCCGTTTTGAAAGAGGTAGATGATCCGCCTGGCTCTCGGGGCAAAATGAGGCAGACCGACCTGCGGCATCTCGTCGTCGCTGTGTCCGAACAGATCGGGGATGAGCAGCGAACCCAGCGCGATGCTTCCGATGCCCAGACCGGCGCGGTACAGGAACCGCCTGCGGTTCATCGAAAGTGCGTGTTCCAAAAAATTCTTTTCCATTCCGTTTGATTTTATGTCGGCGCAAAATTCCCGAAAAGGTCCGCCCCGCCGTTACGATGCGTGACCGGGCCGGCGGGCTAAGTCCTCGTGATCGTCTCCTCCAAATTGTAGATCAATTCGATCGTTTTCATCAGCGCGGCCGCGGCGTTACGGTCGGACATATCCTTTTGCGGGTATTCGCCGATGTCAAGCGTTTTAACGGCGCTCAGTTTATTCTGACGGAACGCCTGCAACTGGTCGTCGTAATATCCTGTGAGCACCGCGGTCTCTTTTTGTGCAGGCTTGCGGCAAACGATGAGACGGAATGCCGTCGTCAGCCGTTGGTCATCGGCCGGGTATTGCGCCAGCAGGCGTTGCGCCAACACGCGCGATGCTTCGAGAACGGTAGGATCATCCATCATCACCAGTGCCTGCAGCGGCGTGTTCGTTTGCAGTCTTCGCACCTCGCACTGATCGCGGTTGCTGGCGTCGAAGATCGCCATGGAAGGCGGAGGAACGGTCAGCTTGATGAAGGTGTACATTCCGCGCCGGTATAACGAATCGTGGTGATCCTGCCGGTAGACGTTGAGGACGCCGCGGCCGGAAGTGGCCGATTCCCACAGGCCCTCCGGCTGGTAGGGTTTCACGCTGGGTCCGCCGATCGTTTTGACGAGGATGCCGCTGCTGGCCAGGACGAGGTCGCGGATGAGTTCGGCGGGAAGCCGGTTGCGCGGGCCGCGCGAGAGCCAGGCATTGTCGGGATCTTTTTCCAGCTTGTCGGGTGTGACCTTCGTGGACTGGCGGTAAGCCGCGGAAAGGACCATGGTCCTGACCAGCCGCTTGATATCCCATCCATGATCCATAAAGTCTACCGCCAGCCAGTCGAGCAGCGGCTGATCGGCGGGCAGATCGCCCTGCATACCGAAATCGGCCGAGGATTTCACGATGCCTTTTCCGAAGAATTCCTGCCAGAGCTGGTTGACGAAGACCCTTGCCGTCAGCGGATTTTGCCGGCTGACCGTCCACGCCGCCAAACCAAGCCGGTTGCGGGGATAACGGGTGGTGTCGAAAGGCATTATCGCGGGCAGCGCGGAGGCCCTTACCTCGACGGTCGGAGCGTCGTATTGTCCGCGGTTAAGGATATAGGTTTTACGCAGCGTGTCGCGTTCGCCCATGACCGATACCATGAGTGTGGCCGTATCTGTCTTGTGGAGGAAGGGCATCGACCGGGCGTCGCTGTCGCTGATGTAGAGGATGGGGTTTTTGGCGGGCCTGGAAACGGAAACGTCGCCTTCATAGCCGGCCTCTTTCGTATTGTTGAAGAAGGCCATCAGGGAGTAATAGTCTTTCTGCGAAAAAGGATCGTACTTATGGTCGTGGCATTGCGCGCATTCGATGGATACGCCGAGGATACCCTTGCCGTAGGTTTTGTTCTTATCGATGAGGTATTCGATGCGGTATTCCTCGGGGACTACCCCGCCTTCCTCGGTGTATTTGTGGTTACGGAAAAAAGCGGTGGCCAGGATCTGTTCTTTGGTCGCGTGCGGAAGCATGTCGCCCGCGATCTGCCATGTGATGAACCGGTCATAGGGCATGTTCTCGTTGAATGCGTGAATGACCCAGTCGCGCCAGGGCCATTGGGTGCGGATATTGTCATCCTGGTAGCCATAGCTGTCGGCATAGCGGGCGACGTCGAGCCAGTGTATCGCCATTTTCTCACCGTATTGCGGCCTGGCAAGATAGTAGTCCACCATTTTTTCGTACGCGTCGGCGGAATTATCGGCGAGGAAGTCGTCCATTTCCCGGAGCGTGGGCGGAAGACCGGTCAGGTCGAGACAGACGCGTTTGAGCAGCCGTTCCTTATCCGACTCGGGGTTCATGGCGAGGCCCATCTTGCCGAGCCGGTCGATCACAAAATAGTCGATGGCGTTACGCGCCTTCGCTTTGTCGCCAATATCGGGCAGCGGAGCTTTTACCGGCGGCGTGAACGCCCAGTGGCGTTCGTATTTGGCGCCCTGCCTGATCCACTTGGCGAAGAGCTGCTGTTCGTGCGCGGTCAGACTTCCCAGATGGGCGTCGGGCGGAGGCATCCTAAAATCGGCATCGGGCGAAGAGACGCGTTTCAGCAGCATGGAAGCCCCCGGGTTTCCGGGAACGATGGCAAAAGCGCCCTTCGTGACGTGCAGCGGTGCGTAGGCGCTATCGGCGATGTCCAAGCGAAGATGTGCCTCGCGATGGTTTGCATCGGGGCCGTGGCATTTGAAACATTTATCGGAAAGGATCGGACGGATGTCGTAGTTGTAGCTGACCACGTCCGGAATTTTATCCGATTCCGGGCCGCCGCGATGGCTGAAACAGGAGGCAGCAAAACAGACAGAGCCGCCAATGAAGGCGATAATGGCAAGACTTCGAACGCACATAGGCATGTACAATCTACACCTATTTGCTGAGAATACCACGCCGCAATCGATTGCATATAGTTTGGCGTGCGGGATGCGGGGCGCTGTGGGGCGGTTGCGGGTGCTTTGCGGGGGGATGCGGGGCGCTGTGGGGCGAAATTGCGCAAGAACCGGGTTTCCAGGAAGCCCGCCGCTGAGTAATTTTGTGACAACAATACAGCAAACAATGGAAACGACGCAGACGGCGATCAATTACAACCGGATAGCGGAAGCGATCGCCTACTATAAAGCAAATTTCAAGGAGCAGCCTTCGCTCGAGACGGTTGCGGAGCATATTCACCTTAGCCCGTTCCATTTCCAGCGGATGTTCCGCGAATGGGCGGGGGTGACTCCGAAGCAGTTCCTTCAATACCTGACGCTCGAGCATGCGAAGAACGTACTAAAACATCCGCGCGGCGCTACGGGTGCGACGTTGTCGGATGCGGCTTTCGAATCCGGCCTTTCGGGTACGGGGAGACTGCACGATCTTTTTATCAAGATAGAGGGGATGACGCCGGGTGAATACAAGCACGGTGGCGAGGCGCTGCATATCCGTTACAGTTTTGCCGAAAGTCCCTTCGGCCTGCTGCTGATAGCGTCGACGGAGAAGGGTATCTGTTATATGGCATTCGCGGATGATGCCGGAGACGCTGCCCGAGACGCTGCCGGAAACGCTGCCCGAGACGCTGCCGGAGACGCTGCCGGAAACGCTGCCCTGGCGGAATTGAAAAAGCAGTTCCCGAATGCGAAGTACCGCGAAGGTTCGGATGCTTTGCAACGACAGGCCTTGTCAATATTCACCGGCGACTGGAGTCAACCGGGCCGGGTCCGTCTTCACCTGAAGGGGACGCCTTTCCAGATAAAGGTTTGGGAGACCCTGCTCAAGGTTCCGACCGGAGGTCTCACGACTTATGCAAATGTAGCGGGCAAGATCGGGAGCCCGCAAGCGGTACGGGCAGTGGGGTCCGCGGTGGGGCATAACCCTGTAGCGTTCCTCATTCCCTGTCACCGGGTGATCCGCAGCGATGGGCAGACCGGTGAGTATCATTGGGGCAGTACGCGCAAGCAGGCGATGATCGGCTGGGAGGCCGCGAAGACGCAGCCGGAAAGCGAAAGGGCTTAGTAGAAGGAGACAGATGCGCGGCGGCGTTTATCGCAGCGTGGAGATTGGAGCGGGTTGGCGAGGCGGCCGTGGCGGCGTTGGGCGGCGGTGGCGGTGGCGGCGTTGGGCGGCGGTGGCGTTGGCGGCGTGGCGTTGGCGAGGCGGCCGTGGCGGCGTTGGCGGCGTGGCGGTGGCGGGGGCGGCATTGTTCATTCACTGCGCAAAGACTCGACCGGGTTGGCGATGGCGGCGCGGATACACTGCCAGCTGATGGTGATAAACGCGATGAGGACGGCGGTCGCGCCCGCGGCTGCAAAGATCCACCAGGGGACCGGGGTCCTGTAGGCGAAAGCAGAGAGCCACCGATGCATGATGAGCGAAGCCAGGGGCGTCGCAATGAGAAACGCGATCGCGATCAATCGCATGAATTCGGCGGACAGGAGTCGGACGATAGCGGCGGTGGTCGCGCCGAGGATCTTGCGGACGCCGATCTCCCTGGCGCGCTGGAGCGTGTTGCAGGACGCCAGACCGAGCAGCCCCAGACAGGAGATGAAGATGGCGATCACGGCGAAATTGACGAAGAGACGGCCGAACCGGGTCTCTGAACGGTATTGCTCGTCGAAGATTTCGTCGAGAAAACGGTATTCGAACGGACGGTTGGGAAGCGCCTGCGACCATTTACCGGCGATCGTTTTCAGGGTTTGGGGCAATTTTGCCGTCGAGAGTTTCACGGACAGTTGATAATAGCCGAAGGGCTCGATGCGCATGACCATCGGTTTTATCCCGTGTTTCAACGAGAGGTAGTGAAAGTCCTTCAGGATACCGATGACCTGCCCTCTCCTGCCCCACTGCGCAAAGGCGCGGCCGAGCGCCTGTTGCGGCGACCGGTAACCCAGCATCCGGGCCGCGGTTTCGTTGATGATCATCGCCTGCGTGCTATCCGTTGGCCTGTCACGGGAAAAATTGCGGCCGGCCGCCAACTGCAGGCCGAACTGCGGAATGAAATCATAGTCGACGGTATACAGGTCGAGATCCCCTTTTTGCATTTCGCCTTTGCGGTTCTGCAACTCGGTGTACTCGTTGAACAGGCCTTCGCCAAAAACCGAGGACGAATAGGTACTGCCGAGGACCGCGCGGATATCCGACAGCGATTGTTTAAAGATCGCCACGTTCTTATCCGAGTTGGTGGGTATGACGATCGTCTGTGCCTTGTTGAAGCCGAGATTGCCGGACCGCATAAAATCAAGCTGGCTATAAACGATCGCGGTGCCGATCAGCAGAAGGATCGAGATGCTGAATTGAACGACGACGAGCCCTTTTCTCAGCAGCGTCCCTTTCGCGCCGCCGGCAAAACGACCTTTCAAGACGGCGATGGGACGGAAGGAAGAGAGGACGAGCGCGGGATAGAAACCTGCCGCAATACCGACGAGCAAGGCCAGCGCCAGGAGTGTCAGGACGTTGGCCGCGTTGGAAAAAATGCCGGTACCGATCGTTTTGCCTGCCAGCTGGTTGAAAAGCGGCGTCAGTAAGCCGCATAACACGACCGTCAATACAAAAGCGAGCAAACAAAGGATCACCGATTCGCCGATGAATTGCATCGACAGCTGTGACCGCAGGGCCCCAATTACTTTTCGCACACCGACTTCCCTGGCCCGCTCGACACTCCGGGCGGTGGTCAGGTTGATGAAATTGATACAAGCGAGGACCAGGATGATGAGGCCGATGACGGAAAAGATGCGGACATTGTCGATGCTTCCGCGTTCCTCCACCTCGCGGTTCGTGTGCAGGTAGACCTGCGTCAGCGGCTCGAGCGAAAGCGACTCATGGACCTGCAGTTGTCTGAACTGACTGCCGCTGTGCCCGTCGAGCCAGGCGGGAAACTTAGCCTGCAGGGCGGCGGGGTCGGTATGCGGTTTGAGCAGGATATAGGTGAAGTAGCCGTAATCCTGGGTCCAGTTGGTGTCCGGAGTCGTCCGGCCATAGATCAACCTGTTGGAGGAAAGCGAAACGAAGAGGTTGGTCCTGATCTGCGAGTTGACAGGTATATCCTTCATGACCCCGGTGACGGTTGCGTCGATGGCGGCGCCGGTCAGCAGGAGGTGTTGCCCGAGCGGATCGGCGTCACCGAAATATTTTTTTGCCGTGGATTCGGAAAGGACGACGCTCATGGGATGGGAAAGGGCGGTCCGTTTGTCACCCGCAATCAACGGAAAATCGAAAACGTGAAAGAGGGTCGAGTCCGCCAGCAACACGTAGTGTTCCTGGAAACGCCGGTCACCGCGTCTGACAAGCAGGTCATCGGAACTCATGCGTACGGCGTCTTCGATCCCGGGAAAATCATGTTTGAGGTTCACGGCGACCGGCGCCGTGCACCGGCCCATCGTGCGGTCGGTTCCGGAAGGAGTAGACACATCCGGCACGACCCGGTAGATACGGTCGGCCTTCGTGTGCCAGCGATCGTAACTTTTTTCGAAACGGACATATTGGAAGATCAGGAAGAACGCCGTCATTCCGACGGACAGGCCAAGGATATTGATCACGGAGAAGACGCGGTGCCGCAGGATGGTGCGGAGGGCGATCGTAAGAAAGTTTTTAAACATAAGGCGACTCGTTCGATATAGTGAATGGATGAGCGTCCGTTTACTCACTTCTCAGTGACCTGGCCGGGTTGGCGATCGCGGCGCGTATCGACTGGTAACCGACGGTCAGCAGGGCGATCCCCACGGCAAGCAGGCCAGCCAAGGCGAAGACTCCGCCCGTGATATGGATACGGTACGTGAAGCCCTCCAGACAATTGTCCATCGCGAGCCATGTGATCGGTACGGCGATCGCCAATGCGATCAGCACCAGGCGGATGAACTCGCCCGAGATCATGAATGCAATACCCATCACCGAGGCGCCGAGGACCTTGCGGATGCCGATCTCGCGCATCCGGCTTTCGGCCATATAGGCGGCAAGACCGAACAGACCGAGACAGGAGATGAAGATGGTCAGCAGGGCGAAGAGCGCGCCGAGGGTCCCTTCCTGCTGCTCGGCCCTGAACTTGGCGTTATAGATCTCATCTGCGAAATTGACTTCGAAGGGGTATTGGGGGTTGAACCGTCTGAATATCTTTTCGGCGGATGCCAGGTCTTCGGCGAGCGGGCGACCGGGATTCAACCGGAAATGGATCACAGGGTAACCCGTGGTGAGTCCGCGGATGATCATCGGGATGACGCTCGCGTACGGATTGGCGATAATGAAGTCTTTGACGACTCCGACGACGTGGAGGTTCGCACCTGAGGCATCGGTGATGAGCGTGCCGACAGGATGCGCCAGACGCATGGTCCGAACGGCGGTCTCGTTCAGCAGGACCGCCTGGCTGTCGGCGGGATGCGACGGCAGATCGATGTCGCGGCCTTCGACGAGGTGGGTACCGGTCGTTTTTACGAAGTCGGCATCGGCTTCGAATTGGGTGAAGTAAAGGCTCCTGTCCGCCGGTGTACTGTGCGGCCAGGAGTAGCCCGTCGTTTCTCCCCAGACGCGGGTCATCGGTGAAAACGTTTTTGTGACCCCGACGGCGGTCCCGGTCGACAGGAGTTCGTGTTTGATCGCGTCATAATGCGGCAGTACCTCTCCCTGCGCGAAAACGAAGGCGAGCCGGTCCCTGTCGTATCCTGCATCCCTGCTGCGGGCGTAGGTCAACTGCCGATGCACGATCAGCGTAGCCGTGATCAGGATGATGGCGAAGGTGAATTGCAATACCACCAGGACCTTCCGGGGTGTGATGAGTGCGCTCGCTTTTTGAACGGCGCCTTTCAGTACCTGCACGGGCCGCGCCGCCGAAAGGAAGAAAGCGGGATAGCTGCCGGCGAGTATGCCGGTGAAAAAAATGAAACCGATCGAGAAGAGCCAAAAGTCTGCACCGGTGAGATCGAGCGAAAGCGGAATGCCTATCACCTGGTCGAAGGCGGGAAGACTGAGCTTGACGATCCCGAACGCCAACAGGAAGGCGATCGCCGCGAGAAAGACCGATTCGCCGATGAACTGCGTGATCAGGGAGGTGCGGGGTGCGCCCGCCACTTTGCGAATGCCGACCTCGCGGGCGCGTCTCGAACTCCGCGCGGTACTCAGGTTCATGAAATTGATGCATGCGATCAGGAGAATGAAGACGGCGATGACGATAAACAGCCGGACGGTCCGCATGCCCCCGGCGACGAGGCGGCCGTTCTCGACCCTCGAATAAAGATGTTCGCGGGTAATGGGTTGGGTGAAGATCTCGCGATCGAAGCCCTGGCCCTGAGGGACGTGCCCGCGAATGATATGCCTGACCTTGTCGTCGAAGGCGGCTCGGGATGCGCCGGGCTTCAGCAGGACATAGGCGCCGCCATTGGTGATCCGCCAAGCCGTTGCGGGAGGATCCCATCCCAGTTCATCGTCAAACGACCAGGGAAGAAGGTATTGAAAGGTGAATTCGGTATTGGTCGGAAGGTCTTTGAGGACACCCGACACCGTGAATTGCCGGTTGCTGTCGATGAGGACGAGCTTGCCCATGGGGTCTTCGTTGCCAAAGAGGTTTTTGGCTACGTGTTGGGTAAGGACGATGTCGTTCGGCCGGCTGAGAGCCGTCCGCGGGCTGCCTTCGAGCAAGGGAAAATCGAGAATGGACAGGAACCCCGAATCGGCAAAAGCGCCTTCGAGATTGTACCGGGTCTCGCCTTTGGTCACCAGGAAAAACACCGACCGAAAGCGTGCGGCGTCTTCGACCTCGGCATAGGATCTCTTCAATTCCGGCGCCAGCGGCGTGGGCACACGTCCCCAGGCGATGAGGCCGCCGTCGTCCATTTCCCGGCTGTACAGGTGGTAAATGCGGTCTTTGTTGGAGTACCACCGGTCGACACTCAACTCGTTCCGGATCCATAAACCGATGAGCAGCGCGCTGGCCATGCCGATGGCCAGGCCCAGGATATTGATGACGGAAAACGCCTTGTTGCGGCGAAGATTGCGAACTGCCAGCCGGAAGTAGTTGTGGAACATGCGTTTTGGGCCATAAAAGGTGTGCCAGAAGGGCAGAGACCTGGAGGTCAATGTTTTACCCGGCCGGCTTGGCGGGCGGTGTCCGAAGACGATACACCCGGTGTCCGGTTAATCCATGCGCAGCACTAGCGCGGGGTTCGTCAGGGCGGCCTTGACCGCCTGAAAGCCTACGGTCCCCGCGGCGATGCAGAGCGAAAGCAGACCGGTGAAGGCGAAGATCCACCAGTTGAGCCCGATATGATAGGGGATGCCGTCGAGCCATTGACGCATGCACCACCAGGCGAGGGGGGAAGCGATCGCGAAGGCGATCAGCACGAGGACCAGGAAATCCTTCGACAGCAGGGCGGTCAGCCGCATGATCGAGGCGCCGAGTACCTTCCGAACGCCGATCTCCCGAAGACGGGATTCGGCCATATAAGCAGACAGACCGAAGAGACCGAGACAGGAGATGAAAATGGCCATGCCCGCAAAAAGAGCGGCGAGGGTGCCGAAATGCGCATCGCCCTGCATTTTCGCCGCGACGTAGTCGTCGACGAAGAAATATTCGAAGGGGTAATTGGGGTTGTATCGTTTGATGACGGAAGCCAGGTTTTCCTTGTTCTGGGCGGGACTGGTTTGCGGATTGAAGCGCACCGTCAGCGCGCCAAACCAGGACGTGGGTCCCTGGATGACGATCGGCAGGATACGGTTGAACAGCGTGCCGGTGACAAAGTCGCCGACAACGCCGACCACATGATAGGTATTCCCGTTGTTGCGGACGCGTTGTCCGAGCGGGTCAGCAAAACCCATCGTTTTGGCCGCTTCACTGGTCAGCAGGATCGCCGAACTGTCGGAAGGAAATTTCGCCGCATCGATGTCGCGACCGGCCAGCAGACGAAGTCCCATGGTGGAGGTGAAATCGCGGTCCGTCCGGTACTCGATGAACCAGGTGTGCTCCTTCGGGTTTTTGCCCGGCCACTCGTAAGCGTCGCTGGAGCTCCATATTTCACCGATGGGCGCGTTGGTGCGCGTGATATCGGTGATGGCGCCGCTGTTCATCAGGTCGCGGCGGATCGCCGGATAGTTCTTTCCCATCTCTCCCTTCATGAACACGAACGCCAGGCCTTTGGTATCGTAACCGGCGTCACGGTGAGATGCACAATAGAATTCGCGGTACATCACGATGGTACAGATGATAAACGTAATGGCAAACGTGAACTGGAACACCACCAGGATCCGTCTCGGTGTGATCAGGGCATGGATAGCGCGGAAATGTCCTCTCAGAATATTAACCGGCCGGAAAGCCGAGAGATAAAAGGCCGGATAGCTGCCTGCAAGCAGCCCGGTGAACACGACAAAACCGACGCCCGCCAGCCAGAACAGAGGGTCGCCGTAAGGAATGCTCAGACCGGTTTCGATCAGCCGGTTGAACCACGGAAGCGCCAGCATGACGATGCCGAGCGCAACGACCCCGGCCAGTACGGCGATCAGAACGGATTCGCCGAGAAAGCGGCTGATGAGCGAGCCCCTTCCCGCGCCTACCACCTTCCTGATGCCCGTCTCGCGTGCGCGGCGGATGCTGCGGGCGGTGCCGAGGTTCATATAGTTGATGCAGGCGATGAGCAGGATGAATGCGGCAATGATGGCCAGCATGCGTACGAAATTGATCTCTCCTCCGGTCGCTTTGCCCTCAACAAAATTCGAATAGAGGCGCCATTTACGCATGGGATGCAGGAATACCGCCGAGCCGAGACTGGGTTCGTGCGACCGGATGACCATGCTCAGGCGCTTGTCCGCGTCCGTCCCGGTAACGCCCGGCCGCAGGAGCACATAGGTCGCGATCGTACTCTTTTTCCAGCTGGGCTCCTCCCAATGGACCTCTTTGGTATACGACCAGGGGATCAGGTATTCGAAGGTGAAGGTCGTATTGGGAGGCTGATCTTTCATGACCGCGCTGACGACAAAATCGTGGGTACTGTCCACGCTGACGGTTCGGCCCAGTGCATCCGCATTGCCGAATAACTTTTTTGCCAGTCTTTGGGTCAGCACGATACTACGGGGACCCGCCAGTGCAGCAGCGGTATCCCCTTCGAGCAAAGGAAAGCTGAACAACCGGAAAAAACCGGCATCGGTGAGATAGCCCTGTGTCCCGATGTGTTTGTCTGCAACGGAAAGGATAAAGGCCCCTACCCAGTTCATGCGGACCACGGTTTCGATCTCGCTGTGGTACGCGGTCCGCAGGACAGGCGCCAGCACCTGGGGGGTCTTGCCATCGACCTCGATATGGCCGTCGAACGGGCTGCGGGTCATTACCTGGTAGACCCGATCGCGGTTCTTGTGGAATTGGTCATAGGAAAGCTCGTTCCGGACCCAGAGGAGCAGGACGATGGCGCTCGCCAGGCCGATGGCGAGACCGGAAATATTGATCGCCGTAAAGCCTTTATTGCGCAGCAGGCTGCGCCAGGCGATCTTAAAATAGTTGTCGAACAGATCGCGGGCGTGGGCAAAAGGGCCCGCTTTACCGGTCAGTCCGGAAAAGGTCCCATCGGAGCGGCGGGCCGCGGAATCACCGGCCATCGTGGCCTGTACCGGTCTGCTCCCGGCAAGGGACAGCCGAGCCGCTTTGTCGCCAGGGCTTTGGATATCCCGCAATGCCATCCGCGTCAGGTGACGGTTGAACGCTGCCTCCGGATCCCGGTCGTCCGCGCATTGCCGCGAGCGCCACAAGTCGGCCAGCACCTGCAGCGAATACGTCGATTCCGGATGCTGCTGCTGAAAACGTTCGAGTTCCGCTATTTCCTCCGGACTGGCTTCGCCGGTCAGCTTACGCGCCATCAGTACCCATATGCGGTCTTTTTCCGTCATTCGGCGTGATCCGGTGTTTCCAATAAAGATCGGAATTATCGGGACATGGTCAACTTTCGGCAACGGCTTTAATCTGACCCATGATCGCATCCCAACCTCCCTTGAGCGTATCGGCATAGCGCGCGGGGCCGTCGGCAACCCTACTGTAATCGCCCTGGGTCACGGTCAGCAGGGTCTCCCCTCCCTGTTCGGTCAGGTCGCAGGTGACGGTGAGGTAATTCTCCGGAATGTCCGGTATGTTCGGATTGTTCGGATCGATGACCGTATAGACCAACGATTTGCCGGGCACGATGCTGACGACGTTGCCCTTGACCGCCACGAGTTCGACCCCGTTGAAGACCCCTTTCCAGGTGAGCGGACTGCCGGGTTTCCAGTCGGAAATGGCCTCGCAGCCGAACATGTATTTTTTAGTTTGCAGGGGATTGGTAAGCGTATCCCAGACCCTGGCGGCCGGGGCATGGATGGAAATGCTGCTTTTTACAAAAAGTGGCTGGCTCATACCCGATTGTTTTTGTTCGTACCGCAATTTTCGGATAAACTTCGCCAACCCTATTGCATTTTACGGATTTTTTTTACCGCGGCAGGCCGGTGCGCGACGAGGGTCATCTGCGCGTATGACACAGATCGTTATTTTTTGCCAGTTGGCGGGCAAACTTAGCATATCAAAACTTTTTCCCGACTAAATCATTCCTCGTATGAAGAAGCTAATTGTCGTGGTATTTGTGTTCCTTCCCGCCTTTTTACTGTTGTATTGCACCAAGAAAGACCAGATCGTCGGCGTCGCGACCACCAGTCAGAACCAGCTGGTTGCTGTCCGGACGAGCACTTCCCCGGTGATCGACGGCAACCTGGATGCGGTATGGGCCAATGCCCCGCAGCTGCACGTCAGCCCGCAGGTGCCCAGTCCAGGCAACGGTACGTTTGCCGGCTACATAGGGAATACCTTCAATGTGACCCTCCGATCGATGTACACGGCGGACTCGATTTATTTCCTGGCCCAATGGGACGATCCCACCAAGAGCCTGGTGAACCAGCCGGTGGCCTTCAACCCGTCGACAAAACTGTGGGCCAGACAGTCCAATAACTATGCATTCGACAACAACGGCAACTACACGACGATCCCCTTCAACGAAGACAAGTTCGGATTCCAGTGGAACATCGATCATTCGATCGCGCTGTTCGCGTCGCAAAGCTGTTACGCAACCTGCCACCTGAATCCTGCCACAGACAGCATCAATAACCATGTCACGCCGCCACAGGTGGTCACCATTCCGGCTCGTGCGGGTGGAAACCATTTTACCAACGGACCGCAGGAAAAAGCGGATCTATGGCATATCCACCTGATGCAGGACCAGGCTTATGGTTTTGCGGATGACGACTATATCGATTATGCGGGAGGTCAATTGAATGCCAATGGCCGGCACTCGGACGGCGCTACCGTGCAGAGTATCACCAACGGCATTCCGACATACAATGCAGTACCCGGCTCGGTGACCAATACCCAGACGCTGAAGATCGGGGGCACCGGCGCAAGTGTAACCGTCCCCGCGTGGGTCGTCAAAGGCCAGACCAACGCCTATTACCTGCTGACCTCGTCGGTGACGGCAGGAGCGGGTATAACTACATTGACGAATGTCACCGCCGCGGATGGAACGGCCGCGCTGCTGGTGATCGGTGTAGACGCGAACGGCGTGCTCACCTTGTCCGACTCCAGTACTATCGATCCGGGTGCGACGGCGGACTATTCCGTAGTGACGAATGACAAGGGGTCGATCACGGGTGTCGGGCCGAAGGCCATTCCGGGGCTGGTACTGCAAAAATACCAGGGCGGCCGGGCGAATATCCGTTTCAAGGCGGTGTACTCCGGTTCGGGGTGGACCCTCGAACTGGTGAGGGCGCTGAAGACAGCGGACCATTCGGTCCTGCAGGATGTCGACTTCTCGCCCCTGACCGACGTCGATTTTGGAATTGCGGTATTCGACCAGGCCAACACCGCGCATGCGATCATGCCGGGGCTGACCCTCCATTTTCAACAATAAGGACAGCATCCAGGGGCGCCTTATTAAAAAACGAGTATATGTCTACCAGGGCAACGGTTACTCTCCTGATCAGTACGCTGTCGGTGCTTGGCGTAGCAGTGGGTTGCGCGAAAACGACGACCGTCGTCGTCAACCCTGGCGCCTCGATCACCGGGGAAGTGCATTATTCGAAGGATATCGGTCCGCTGTTGAATACGAACTGCGCGCTGAGCGGATGTCATGTGCCCGGCGGGCATGCGCCAGACCTCACCGCGGCCAACGCCTACCAGTCGCTGACCACGGGCGGATATGTCTCGCCGGGTGACCCCGGCAACAGCGTGATCATGCTTTGGCTCACCGGAAAAAAGTCGCCGGCCATGCCGCTGGGAAGAGGACCGCAACAGGATATTATCGCCGAAATATATGCCTGGATAGCGCAAGGCGCAAAAAACAATTAAATCTATTAAGATGAGAAAAGAGCAAGCTTTTTATAGTTGGATGGCCCAACGGATGGTGGTTTCGGCGCTCTTCGCGATCGCCTCAGTTCCTATATTCGCACTCGGACAGCAAACGAAGACGCCGGATTCGGCCATCGCAGCAAATCCGGTGGCCATAGCGGCAGTCGATCCGACAGCAAATCCAGCGGCCGCCCAGCAGGAAAAGCCCGCCAGGAAGAAGGCCTACGTGAGAAATACGTTCTATGGAGACCGCATCATCGATAACCAGACCGTGATGGTTGCCCTCAAGGGAACGCTGCAATTCGATCTCATTCATCGCTTTGGCACGTGGAACAACGGTTCATCCGACCTGTTCGGCATCTTTGCCGGTGCCAATATCCGTTTCGGGATGAGTTATGTGCCTCTCACGAATCTGCAGGTCGGCATCGGTATCAACGAATACAACATGCAGATGGACGGCAGCGCCAAATATGCGATCCTCAGGCAAACAAAGGACGATCATATACCCATATCCGTAACCTATTACGGACTGATCGCCATGGATACCAGGAAAAAAAGCCCATCGATCCCGATCGTCACGAACTCGGACCGGTTCAATTATTTCAACCAATTATTGGTCGCCAGGAAGATCAACAACGCATTATCGCTACAGGTCGGGATCGGTCTGACGCATATCAACAATGTGCCGGGTTATCTCGACTCGGCGGATAAGGTAAAACCGTCGTTGAAGAATACCTCGCTCACTTTTTGCGGGTCCGGGAAATACAATATCACCCCACACACGGCGATCATCGTCAACTACGACCAGCATTTGACGCAACACCCGATGAATAACCCGCATCCCAATCTGAGCGCCGGTCTGGAGATGCAGACCAGCGGGCACACCTTCCAGGTCTTTTTCGGCACGTATTCCTACACGTTACCAACTGACAATACCGTGCTGAACCAGAACGACTATACGAAGGGACAATTCCTGATCGGATTCAACCTATCGAGACTTTGGAATTTCTAATTTAAATATAACATCATGAAAGCTCAACTGTTGATCCTTCTCCCCGCAGTATTGCTTCTGACCCTTGCCTTCGCCCAACAACCGAAGCCCTGGCCCGTACCCGAGAAGTTCCTGAAAATGAGCAACCCCGTGAAGTCCAATGCCGAATCGGTCGCGAACGGCAAGTCCTTATGGGGCCAGCATTGCGCCTCCTGTCATGGCAAAGCGGGTTTAGGGGACGGCAACAAAGCGGCACAGCTGAAAACGCAATTAAGCGATTTCAGTCAGGCCAACCCCGTCCAGGCCGAACCGGACGGTTCGCTGTTCTACAAGATAGAGGAAGGGCGGGACGAGATGCCCACCTTTAAGAAGAAGATCCCCGACCAGGAGGACGTCTGGAGCCTGGTCGACTATATACGAACATTAAAAAAATAATCCTGATGGACTCGACTCATCCAACCGGTGGCGGCCCGGGACGCAGGCAGTTCCTGGCCGCAGGCGGCATCCTGTCGTTTTTCGCCCTGTTCAGCCTATGGCGCATGGCCAAGAAATCACCCGCAATGGGGGATGGCGAGGCCATCAAAAGCCCTGCCTCAGCGTGTGCGCCTGTCAGGAAAAAGGAATCGGTCCGGATGCTCGCGCAGGACGGTCGGCTGGTGGAAGTGGATGCAGCGCATTTGGGAAGGCCGAAAAAAAGAATAACGAATGAGGAGCTCCGGCGCTGGATCCGCAGGAACCCAACAAATAACCAAGCAACAAACAATCATGAATGACAAGGAAACATCGAGACGCGCCTTCCTTGCCACTGCGCTGACGGCCGGTGCAGCCCTGGCGGCTTGCACGGGAAACGAAGCGGGGCAACGCCGCGAGACCGGTTCAATAACCGGCGAAGCGAAAAAAGCCGTGCCGGCGGGCGCTGAGGCCGCGGAGATCGCGGGCGCAGACGAGATGGTAAAGCCTTCGGGAGAAATGGTCAGGCTGTTATCGGTGGACGGAGAGATCATTGAGGTGGACAAGGCGTTCCTTAAACCGGTGCCGTCTTTGCCGCCGGTGTCCAACCAGGAAGCCCGCGCGGGCATCAAGGGAAAGAAATTCGTCATGGTGATCGATCTTTCGCGTTGCCGAAGCGCTAAACGGTGCCAGGAAGCCTGCAATCACGCGCACGACCTTCATCCGGGGCAGAATTGGATCAAGGTTTACCCGATGCAGGACGCGCCGCATACCGCACCTTATTGGGAGCCGACGACCTGTATGCACTGTGACGAGCCTCCCTGCGTAAAGGTTTGCCCGGTCGATGCGACCTTCAAACGACAGGATGGGATCGTGCTGATCGACAGCGACCGGTGCATTGGGTGTCGTTTTTGCATGGCGGCCTGTCCGTATTCGACGCGCGTTTTCAACTGGGAAGACCCCGGGTTGCCGCCGGCCGTCGCGAATCAGCCCTATTCCTGCGAGACGAGCGTCCCGCAAAAAAAGGGCACGGTCGGCAAATGCGACTTCTGCGCCGATATGACGCGCATGGGTCAGCTGCCGCATTGTGTATCGGCCTGTCCCAACGGCGTCTTCTTTTTTGGGGACATGATCGAGGATACGGTCACCAACGGATCGGAGACGTTCCGGTTCAGCGAATTGATCCGGGATAAGGCCGGCTACCGGCTGATGGAGGACCTCGGTACTAAACCGAGTGTGTATTACCTGCCTCCGGTCAACAGGCAGTTCCCCTTCCAGGATGACGACGAAAAGCAAACGCCGGCCAAATCATAAAATCGAACCACCGTGGAAACCTCCGACAAACAACAAATTATCCGGGACCTGTTGCCCCAGCGATTCGGCAGGAAAGGGAAGATCTGGGTTGGCATTCTCCTGGTCGTTTTTATCACCGGGGTGATCTGTTATCTACGCCAGTTGTCACAGGGTCTGGTAGTGACGGCGATGCGGGATTACGCGTCCTGGGGCATCTATATCTCCAATTTCGTGTTCTTCGTGGCGATCAGCCTGGTTGGCAGCCTCATCACGGCCGTCCTGCGGTTGACGGGCGTTCACTGGAGCACGCCGCTGACCCGGATTGCCGAGATCATTGCCGTGGCAGCCATCACGTTCGCGGCCCTCATCATCATCGTCGACATGGGACGGCCCGAGCGTTTCTATCAGCTGTTCGTTCACGGACGCCTGCAGTCGCCGATCATCTGGGATGTGCTGGTTATCACCACCTATTTCTTCATCAGTCTGCTGCTGTTGTATTTCCCGCTGTTGCCCGATATACCTATCCTGATGCGGTTCGCAAAGGGTGTTCACAACCGCCGGCACAAGCTATATTCGTTTCTTGGCAGGTTCTGGACGAACAGCCCCGCGCAGGAAAAGATTGCAGCGAGGTCGATCGCCATCCTTTCGGTAACGATCATCCCGGTCGCCTTTGCGATCCATACGGTCACCTCGTGGCTGTTTGCCACCACTTATCGCCCGGGTTGGGACAGCACCAATTTCGGCGCCTATTTTATCTCGGGCGCTTTCCTGGTAGGAGCGGGCGCAGTGCTGGTGGCCATGTATGTATTCCGGCGGGCCTACCACCTGGAAAAATACATCACGGAGCTGCATTTCGACCGGATGGGCCAGGTCACGGTGATGCTGGCCCTGCTGTATATGTATTTTAACATCAACGAATTCCTGGTACCCGCTTTCAAGATGCAAAAAGCAGAGCAAGCGCACCTGATGGGCCTGTTCACGGGTGAATTCGCATTGCCTTTCTGGTTTGCCATATTGACGGCTATGGTCATCCCCATCCTAATCCTCGTGTTCCGGGTCGGCCGCAGGCCTGGTCCGGCGATGGTGGCGGGCTGCCTGGTCGTCGTAGGTTCCTGGTTCAAGCGGTACCTGATCGTCACCCCCACCCTGCTACACCCCTTCCTTCCCATGCATGACGTGCCCGCTGATTACCTGCACTATTTCCCGACCTGGGACGAGTGGGCGATCGCGATGGGTTCGCTGGCGGGCGTCCTGCTGATCATTACTTTTTTTGCCTGGATCTTTCCCATCCTTCCGATCCAGGAGACCCTTTCAAGCATCGAAGAACATGAAACAACTTAAACTTCTGGCGGCGGTAAGCATTCTTTTGGCCGGCGCGCTCACGCGCCCGATAGCGTTAAATGCTCAACCCGCTAAAAAGAGCCTTTCGCTGACGGTCGGGTATTTCAACGACAATAACGCGCTGCAGTACGTGAAGGCGATTGTCAAGACCAAAGTGCAGGGCAGGTTTAAACCAGTCGCCAATATAGGATTGTGTTTTTATATTACCGCGGACAGCCCCGCGTACCTGTTGGGCCGCGCTCGCACGGATGAAAAGGGGGAGGCGGTGGTGTTCATCCCGCCAACCGCGCAGGCCGAATGGAAGCGATCGATCCGGCAAAGTTTTGTCGTGGTTTCCGAAGGCGCGGATTCATTCGACGCCGCGAAAGGGAATGTCGATATTACGAAGGCGCGTCTCCGTCTGGATACCGTCGCCGGCAGAAGTGTTACTGCGAGTGTGGAGGAGCAGACCGGTTCGGGTTGGAGGCCGGTGAAAGGGGTAGAAGTGAAGATCGCGGTTCAACGGTTGAATGGGGGTTTGAACATCGGGGACGCGGCGGCATATACAACCGACTCGACGGGGACAACGTCCGCTGCTTTTAAGCTGGATAGCACGCTCCCGGGCGACCACGCGGGCAATATCGTGCTCGTCGCCAGCGTACAGGATAACGATTCGTATGGTAACCTGAGCGCGAAGCGAACTGTCCCCTGGGGCATCGCCACCAATTATGTTTCGGGGTTCGACCGCCGATCGCTGTTTGCCAGGAGAGGGAGAAGCCCGCTCTGGCTGGAATGGATGGCCTATTCCATTATCGTCGTCGTTTGGGGAACGCTGTTCTACCTGTTTGCTCAGATCGGCAAATTGAGACGGCTCGGGAGCCGGACGACGTCCGTATAAGCGCTGTGCGTCGAAAAACGGGTAAGGTTGTTGAAGCGTGAAACCGAATGGCCCATGCGGATCCCGTCGACCTCCCAGGCGCGGGAATCACGGGTGTCTTCCGGCGTGGCGAGGTGTTGAGGTTTGTGCATCGAGCGGCCATTGAGGTGAACGGATCGGGCTGTCGGAGATCCCTAGAGCACCGACAAGGTTATTTTAACGATGTCGTCGGCGGTTCTTTTGGCGATGCCCAGTTTGAGATGGACGGTGAGACCCCAGAGGCTATTGAGCAGGTAACGGGCGAGCGCACGCGGTTGGTGAGCGGGGTTGATGCCTCCCTGTTGCTGGCCGCGGCGCACGGCGCGCGTATAGGCGTCTTCGAGGGCCTGGCGGTTCTCCAGTACGATGGCCGCTACCTCGGGGTCATGCGGGACCAGTTCGTGAATGCTGTTGAGCATGAGGCAGCCCTTCTGTTGCTGAATTTGCACCAGCACTTCGTAGGCATGCTGAAACATGCGGCGAATCGCCACGGCGGCATCTTCCGCTTCGTCGAGATAGCGGATGGCGGCGGCCGTTTCGCGGTCGCGGTACCGTTGCAGGCTTTTGAGGAACAGGCTGTGCTTATCGCCGTAGGTATCGTACAGGCTCGAACGGCTGAGACCGGTGTCATCCAATATGTCCTGCGGAGGAGTCGCGCCGTATCCTTGTAACCAAAACAAGTCGGTCGCTCTGTCCAATATCTCGCGCTCATCGAAGGATTTTGTCCGTGGCATGTGCAGCAATCTTTGGGACGAATGTACGATTTTCTCTATTTGTAAAGCGCAACGCTTAAGGGATTCACACGACAGGCATGGGGCGATGCGGGGGTCTCGCGGCGGGTTAGCCGGAAGATTTGGCATTGGTTGTATGGAGATGCGGTTTCCGCCAGCGGATCAGCCACCAGGCGGGCAGGGCGGAGAAGAGCATGCCCAGGCCCAGGATTACCGGAAGGGCCATTTTACCGGAGGAATAGATGGCCCCCGTCAGCGCGATCGCGTAGACGGCCACGGGGGCGAGGAACAGGAAGGGGAGCGCTTTTCTACCGACGGGGATCCTGAAAGGTCGTGGCCGGTGCGGTTCCGTCGTGCGCAGGATGATCAGCGACAGGAATTCCAGCGCCAAACCGGCGCCATACAAAATGATGTCCATGACGACGAGGTCGGAAAAGCTGAAAATGACCAGGACGCTGACAATGAGCGAGGAAGCAATGATCGAAAGGTAGGGCGTACCGAACCGGCGATGCAGCGCACAAAGGGCGTTTGGCAGTAACTGGTCGTCGGCCATCACCTGGGGGACGCGGGAAACGGAAAGCAACACGGCCGAATACAGACCAAAGGTGCTTGCCATACCACCGGCGGCCACGAGCATGCCTAACCAGCGGCCGCCGACGAGAACGCCAAGCGCGGGGAACTGTCCGTCGGCGAGCGCCGCCGCATCGATCCCGGACCGGGCGACGACCAGCGCAGAGAGCGCATAAATGCCGACAGCCATCAAGAGGGCAATCGAAACAGAGGTGACGTATGAGCGGATCGGCCGGCTGACCTCGCCCGCATAGGTAGTGGCGTTGTCCCATCCGATGTAATTCCACATGACGGTATATAAACCGAGTGCAAAGGGCGAAAACCCGATGCCTTTGAGCGACTGCGCGGGAACCGGCGCGCCGGGATGCGAAAAGCAAAGGACGAACAGGATGATGAAGGGAACCAGGACTACGATGCTCAGGACCATGGACGCCCGGCCAACGGGTACGATACCGATGATGTTGAGCAGGGCCGATGACCAGATGATGAACAGACAGATGGGTAGTTTGTAGGCCGCGATCCAGGGAAAGAAAAAGGAGACATAACCAACAAACAGAACGGGGTAGATGGCCAGGTCGCAAAAGGTGTATAGCCATGTCCACCAACCTTCGAAGAACGCCCAGCGGAGACCAAGCGCATGTTTCACCCATTGGTAATAGCCGCCCGTAATGGGCATGAGGCTGTTGAGCTCAAGGACGGTGAGGATGGTGGGAATATCCCAGAACAGGGGCGTGAGGACCAGCAGGAGAAGGGCGCCGTGGTTACCCACGTAGCTGAACAGCGATTCGAGCCCGTAGGGCCCTCCGGAGACGGTTAAGAAAATAACGGCCGCGAGTTGCAGGGGCCGGAGCTTACCGGGTGAGCGGGCTGCGGGCATGATGAATAATTCAGTGCGAATGTACGAGTTTGGAGGGATCGAAGATCCGGTTATCCAAATCGACATCGGCCCTGCAATTATGGTAGGTCTCCACCTGTGCGAGCTTACCGTTGATGTAGAAGGTGCAGTTCGTTTCACTCCATCCCATACCGAAGGCCCGATAGCCGCCGAACCTTGCATCCATCGTCTGGCCGATAGACGAACGGATCATGCGCACCACAAACATTTTTTCCTGGTCGACCCACAACTGGTTGGTGATGGTATCGCCTTTGTCCGCGCCGATGACGTAAACGGGCCGGTTCTCCCAGCTGTCCTCGTGCATCCTGTTCAGATTGAAATGTAACGAATCGCTGAGGATCTTCAGGGTCCGGTCGAGCGGGTAGAAATACATCCCTCCCAGCAGGAAGATGAGTCCTTCGTTGTTGTTGATCGTGGTGGAGCGCAGCCGGCCATTGCGGAACCGGTAACAGGAGTCGCCGCGAAAGATAGCCGCATTGCCGCTGTCGGCATCTCCGAAGTCCATACGGAAGCGGTCGGGAAAGCGGATGAACTCGTACCAGGTCTGGCTCGCCCGGAGCGAATCGTTCCGGTAGATGTCGGTGGTTTGGTTGAAGGTGAAGGTGCGGTACCATTTGCCGCCATAGCGATAGTACATCCTTTGGACGATGTCCTTGCCCGAGGGGGGAAGGAAGAAAAGCAGGGAGATGAGGAATAATCTGCTCATTTTGGGTAAAGCGGCTGCTCCTTTTTGACGGCAGGCGCGCCTGTAAGATACCTAAAAAGCGGCACGCCCACAGCATATATACAAGCCGTATGCCTATCCTGAACAAATACCCATTCTATATGTCGCGGCGCGCTGGCGGGGGCCGCAGTTATGCGAGTCCGCGTTCGAAGTGCAGCGGCGGGATCTCGATATCGGTAAATCCCTTCTTCAACAGCCGTTCCCTGAAGGCTTGCTGAACGTCGTATTCTCCATGGACAATGAAAAGTGTTTTCACCTGTCCCGGGTCCTGGCAGGCGAGGAACTGGCTGAGATCCTGGTAGTCGCCGTGGGCGCTCATGCTACGGATGCTGCCCACTTCGGCGTGTACTTCGTGGAGTATGCCGAAAATGTGGACCTCTTTGGCGCCGGCCATGAGACGTCCGCCGAGCGAGTTCGGTTCGCAATAGCCAACCAGCAGGATGGTATTGCGGCTGTTCTCGATGCTGTTGCTGATGTGGTGTTTGACGCGACCCGCATCGGCCATACCGCTGGCGGAGATGATGACGCAGGGCTTGTCGTGGTAGTTCAGCAGCTTGGACTCTTCCACCGTCTTAATATATTTCAGCCCTTTGAAGAGGAAGGGGTCTTTGTCCGTCTCGAGCAGTTTTTGGACGGTCTTGTTGAAATACTGCGGATAGCTCTTAACGATCCCGGTCGCGGCCACGCTGAGCGGGCTGTCGACATAATAGTCGAGGTCGGGCAGGCGATTTTCCTGTTCCAGCTGATTGAGCGCATAGAGCAACTCCTGCGTACGGCCGACGCTGAACGCAGGGATGATGAGTTTGCCTTTCTTTTCGCCGCAGGTATGTTCGATCCATTTCAGCAGCATATCCGGGGTCGTCTCGACCGGATCGTGGAGGCTGTTGCCATAGGTGGACTCGATGAGCACATAATCTGCCTGCGGGAAAGTGGCCGGCGACCGCAGAATGACGTCCTTGTATCTGCCTACATCGCCGCTGAAGCTCAGGCGCGTCTCCTTGCCGTCCTCCATGATCCTGAGGTGAACGGCGGCGCTGCCGATGATATGGCCGGCGTCGGTCCACAGGACCTGCACGTATTCGTCGACGGGGTGCCAGGTGTCGTAATCCACGCTGACGAAATAATCCATACAACGTTTGGCGTCTTCTTCGGTGTAGAGCGGCTGCAGATACGGAAGGCCTTCCGCCTTCCGTCGCTTGTTGGTGTATTTAACGTCGTCTTCCTGGATGCCGGCGGAATCTTCCAGCAGGATCGCAGCCAGTTCGCGAGTGGCGGGTGTGCAAAAGACCTTGCCCTGGAACCCTTCCTTCACCAGCCTGGGTATCAAACCGCAGTGATCGATATGCGCGTGTGAGAGGATCAGGAAGTTTACCTGGGCGGGCGTGAAACCCCAGTCGCGGTTGAGGACATCGGTTTGGGCGCCCATGCCCTGGAACATGCCGCAGTCGAGAAGGTATTTGCGTCCATTGTTTAGGGTGATAAGGTGTTTAGAACCGGTGACGGTACGGGCGGCACCGTGGAAGGCTATTTTCATTGACGTTGTTTTACCTTGAAAGACCAAGTTATGAAAAATTCGGCGACCCGCTCGCCATCGGCGTTGGTTCCTACGGACCGGGCTCTTATCGTTTGCGCCTCGCCGGTTGTCCGGGCCCTGCCTATGGCATCGCGGATGGCGGCGCCGTCGGTGCACAGGAATTGCGTTCGGCCCGTGGCCTTCTTGAAATATTCGGCCTCGGTGCGTACGACCAGCATGGATATGGCAGGCCGGGTCCCATACACCTGCGCCATAGCCAGGGCGCCCGTGCTCATTTCGGCCGCCATACTTAGACACGCGAAATAGGTGGAGCGAAACGGGTTACGCGTGAACCATTTGTAGGGCACGGTGACGGCGCATCGGTCGGCGTCGGCGTCGGTAACGCGCAGACCGGAGAAGAAGGCGCTGGGGAGATTGACCAGCAGGAACAGCCGCGATTTCAACGGATGCCGTATCGCGCGAAAGAAGGCGGACGCCGGGCGCTGGCGCGTCGGTTTAATGGGCATGGGAAAACGCTTTATTAGCGTAAAGATAAGGACTCTAGTGCTCGATCTGGTTTCGGAGAAGGTCCTCGAAGGTATCGCGGCGGCGGATGAGCTGCGCCTGGCCGTCGTTCACCAATACCTCGGCCGGCTTGAACCGTGAATTGAAATTGGAGGACATCTCGAAGCCGTAAGCGCCCGCGTTGTAGAAGACCAGGCAGTCGCCTTCGCGGACTTCGTTGATCGTGCGGTCCCACGCGAAGGTGTCGGTCTCGCAGATGTTGCCGACGACGGAATAGCTGCGGGGCTCGCCCTGCGGGTTGCTGACGTTGACGATGCGGTGATAGGCATCGTAGAACATCGGGCGGATAAGGTGGTTGAAGCCGCTGTCCACACTGACGAAGGTCGCCGCGTCGGTCTCTTTGATCACGTTGACCTTCGTGATGAAATAGCCGCACTCGCTGACCAGGAATTTGCCGGGTTCGAACCAGACCTGCAACGGCCGGCCGCCAGGGTTGGGGTGATTGTCGAAAGCCTGTTTGACTTTCCGTGCGAGTTCCCCGATGTTGGTTTCGCCGTCGCCGTCTTTGTAGGGCACCTTGAACCCGCCTCCGAGGTCGATGAACTGCAGCTCTTTGAACTTCGGGATGAGATCGAAAAGGATCCCGATGCCTTTTACGAAGACGTCGACGTCCTTGATCTCGCTGCCCGTGTGTATGTGCAGATCGGCAATCCGGAGATCGTATTTGTCCACCAGGCGAAGGATCTTATCGATCTGGTCGACGGGAATGCCGAATTTGCTTTTGTCGTGACCCGTGGAAATCTTCAGGTTGCCGCCGGCCATGATATTGGGCCGCAGGCGGACGCCCACCGGGTAGTCGTGGCCGTATTTGCTGCCAAACTTCTCCAGGTTGGAAAGGCTGTCGATATTGATGATCACGCCAAGCGAGCGCGCCTCTTCGATCTCGTCGAAGCCGATGCCGTTGGACGTATACAGGATGCGGTTGGGCGTAAACCCGGCGTGGAGGGCCAGCCGAACCTCATTGACCGAACTGCAATCGACATTCGCGCCGAGCCGGTGAACATATTTTAATATGTTGATATTCGTCAGGGCCTTACATGCATAAAAGAAAACGGTGTCGCTGTCGCGGAAGGCGGACGTGAGCTTCTGGTACTGTTCTTTGATCTTTTCGGCGTGATAGACATACAGCGGCGTACCGAATTGCCGGCCGAGGGTGATGAGGTATTGGGGGTCGAGGTGTTGGGACATGGGTGCGGCGTTTAGGGTTGAACGTCCCCGCCGGCGGGCTCGTTTTCCGAGTCGTCATGGACGGGGTTGTCGGGGACTTCGGGCGCGGACTCCGAGGGTCCGGAGACAGCGGCAGCAGGAGTGGCTTCGGGCGCGAGTTCGTCATCCGAGAAAGGGGGCGGGACGGCGGTCGGTTCGACGAGCGTTTCGGCGAACACCTCTTTCAATTTGGGCAGGTCCCCGGAGGAATTGATGCCGAAATAGTCCATGAATGTTTTGGACGTGGAATACACCAGCGGTTTGCCGGGCATGTGTTCGTTGCGTCCGGAGATGACGATGAGTTCTTTTTCCAGCAACTTTTGTATCGAGTAGTCACTGCTGACGCCGCGGATGGACTCGATCTCGCCTTTGGTGATCGGTTGCTTGTAGGCGATGATAGACAGCGTCTCGAGGCCCGCGGACGAAAGGCGTTTCAGGAATTTTTCGCCGTTGAGCTGGGCGATGGTCTTGTGGTACTCTTTTTTGGTCAGGAACTGCCATCCCCCGCCACTCTCCCGGACTTCGAAAGGATAGAACTCCGCCGCGTATTTTTCGACGATGCCGTCGAGCGAAGTCTGGACCTGTTCGAGCGTCAGCTTTTCCTCCATGAAACCGAATGCGTTGTTGAGTAACTCGGTGATCTCCATCGAGGTCAACGGTTTGTCGCTGGCGAAGATCAACGCTTCGATATGGGGGATGATGTTTCCGATTTCCATACTGCTAGGTTTTGGCAGCCGTCGCCTCCTTCCGGCAGGCGTCGACGATCCATGTGTACTGTCTATCCCTGGAGCGCTGCGGCGCCGCTGACGATCTCGGTGAGTTCGGTGGTGATGGCGGCCTGGCGTGCGCGGTTATAGGAAAGGCGCAGGACTTTCAACAGTTCGTTGGCGTTGTCGCTGGCCTTATCCATGGCGGTCATCCTGGCCCCGTGCTCGGAAGCATTGGCGTCGAGGACAGCCTTGTACAGCTGGGTATTGAGGATCTTGGGCATCAGCTCGGCGATGAGCTCCTGTTTGCCGGGCTCAAAGATGAAGTCGTTGTTCGTTGCGCCGGCTTTTTTCTTCACTTTCGGTATCGGCAGGAACCTTTCCGATACGAAACTTTGCGTGGCGGCGTTCTTGAACTGGCTATAGATGATCTCCACCGCATCGAACTCCTTGTTGGCAAAAGCCCGGACGGCAGCCTGGGCAGCGGCCTGTACGTGGGGGAAGTCCAGGTGCAGAAAGATATCCTTATAGGTATCAGTGACCCTGTAGTTATTCTTGAGGAAATATTCGTAGCCTTTTTTGCCGATG
>DASZYU010000179.1:0-10770 GCA_035545215.1 Puia sp. | reverse complement strand
GGGGAAATTGAGACTGTTACCGACATACAAACAAGATACGTTCAGCAGCGACTTTCCCGGGTATGGGAGCAGACTCGTTTGCGGTACATCCGGACTGGGCGGTATCTGGGGGACGGTCGATGAGCAGGAAAGCATCGACTGCATGCTCTATGCGCTTGAAAACGGCATTACCTCGTTCGATACCTCGCCCTCCTACAGCAATGCTGAAAAATTGCTTGGCAAAGCACTGGCGCAATGGAAAGGCGCCCGGCCCTTTGTCAGCACCAAGGTGGGGCGACTGCAAGCCGATAGCGCGTTCGATGCCCGGTTGGATTATTCCCCCGGGGGTATGCGCGAAAGCATTTTGCGCAGTCTCGATTTGCTCGGGGTCGGGTATGTCGATCTTCTATTCCTGCACGAGCCGCAGTGGGTGCCGATCGCCCGGATGGGCGAGATCCTGGAAACGCTGCTTTCGTTCCGGGAGGCGGGCTATACCCGGATGCTGGGCATCGGCGGCAATCCGTCGAAAGCATTCCTGCCCTTTATCGATAAGAAATATTTCGGGGTCCTTTCCACTTTTACCAAAATGGATGCCTGCAACCTTTCTGCTTTTAAAGAGATTTTGCCGACAACACTGACCCAGGGCATTAGTATCTATGCGGCATCCTCCTTACATTTTGGCTTGTTGGGCAATCGATTCGACCACTTCGTTTCGGAAGGTAATCGTGGTTTTGAGGACAATATTTCAGAAAAGGATATTGAAAAGGCCATCCTCGTCAATGACCTTGCATTCCGAAACGGCATGGCCCTGCCCGAAATGGCCCAACGGTATCTGTTTTCCATGGAGGAGGCGACCCGGATAGTGATGGGCGCGCGAAAGATCAGTCAGGTAAAAGACACCGTCGATTGTTGGAAATCCGGCGCGTTGTCTAAAGAGTTATTCGATGCTATAACCGCAGTAATTCTGAAGGATTGAAAAAAAGCGCCGGCGGGCCGCCCGGTGCTAAATTGAAACAAAATGAGAAAGTATCCGGAGTCAGCGCGAAGATTTGCTTTGTATTTTCTGACGGCAATGGTATTCCCGGTCTTTTGCGTTGCGCAGAAGCCGGTAAAGGTATTCATCCTCGCCGGCCAGTCGAATATGGTTGGACACGGGGAAGTGTACGCCAATGCCAACCGGAGAGCCGTAGGCTCGTTGGAGTACGAGGTCGATCATGATGCTTCCGGGTCTTACCGGGACATAGCCGGCGGAAGGAACACCTGGAAGGTCAGAAAAGATGTATGGGTCCGCTTTGACCGCGGCGAGGACGGGATGAAAAAAGGCGACCTAACGATAGGCTATGGGGCTACCGACAAAGAGATTGGCCCCGAACTTCAATTTGGGAACGTGATGGGCGATTATTTTGCCGGCCAGGTCTTGCTGATAAAGACAGCCTGGGGCGGTAAAAGCCTTGGCGTGGATTTTCGTCCTCCTTCGGCCGGCGGAACCACCGGGATCTTTTACCGGAAAATGATCGATGAGATACACGCCGCGTTGAACAACCTGGCGACAGAGTTCCCGGGATACCACGGCCAGGGATACCAGCTTGCCGGGTTTGTCTGGAACCAGGGCTGGAACGATGCCGGAGATTCATCGCTGTATAAGGAGTACCGGACAAATATGGTCCACCTGATCAAAGATGTGCGTCACGATCTTGGCGAGCCAGATTTACCATTCGTGATTGTCACGTGCGGGCAGGGAGGTTTTGAGACGACACGCGATAAATGGATGACCCGGGTGCAAACAGTTGTTGCGAAAGCGCAAGCAGACGCGGCAGCCAGCCCGGAATTTTCAGGCAATGTCGCCCTCGTGGATAGCAAGCCGTTTTGGAAAGACAGTCTGCAGTCCCCGGCAACCGAGGTCCATCATTACAACCGGAACGCGGGCACCTATTTTTTGATGGGGGATGCCGCGGGCCATGCGATGATCGGCTTGCTGAAACGCCGGGCGGCCGCCCAATCCGCCGTACAGGACAGGGATGGCCGGGACCCGAAGGGAGAGGTTACCAGCGGTGGTTTAAAGGGCTATATATCTTTCAGGACTACACCCCAGCCGGCCGGCTATTCCTCCGGTATTGGGTTTTATTCGGCGGTGTATTCGATGCTTCCCAGCGCGATCGCGAATTTCCAGATCGGATTGGCTTCGACCTGGATCACGCCGGACAACTCCGACAACCACGATCAACCGTTGTGCCCGATCGGGTCTTATGCACGCGACAACTGGGAAAAAGGCAGGGGCCCGACCTTCAAAGATGTGTTCCAGACGATCGAAGGCGGGCTCGGTATTTGGGGAAGCACGCAGTTCCGGTCGGGATACACTTCCCCAAAGTTTCAGATCGTGGGCGTGCCCGATTGTTATTCGGGCAATTACCTCATATCGCCCGGCTGGGGAAACAGCCCCGTCGCAACGGCAGATGATAAAATGGGCGTTGCGCAGTTGAGCAACCGCCTGTTGGTGCCGCCCGATGGGATCACTTTTAAAGGGCACCCGAACGGGGAATTGTTCGGCTATTCCTGGATGGCATTGCCTTTTTCCGACGTAAAACGTGAGACGCCGCCTACCGGAAACCAATATTGGACGCTTTTCTTTGCGTTGTCGAACTTCAAGGGCCCCGTGGCTTTTATCGTTCCCGAGTCCTGGAGTAAGATATCGGCCAATTACGCTTTCGATCACAACCGCGGACTCGACAGTCGCGGCGGCAGATCGGGCGGGGGCGCACAGGAGATCAATACCGTTCCCTATTTTGAAATGAAGGGTTCGGGCGGCGCCACCTTTTCGCGGGTACCCGAGTTCCTGTACCCCGTGGACCAAAACAATGAAACCGTCCTCATCCAGGATGTGCGGTACTATTCCGAAAAAGCACTGGCCTCCGCGGTCGAAAACTGGCGAAAAGGCGGTCCGGCCTGCGAGGGAGCATTCCTTACTTCGGATAGCGCCAGCGTATTGGCGAAATTGAAAGCCTCGCCTTTGAAATTTCGTCAGGCGGAGCAGGACATTCCATTGACGGGGTTTGACCGGGTGGTCCAAACCTGCGTCTTCGGCGACTCGACCGCGTTTGGGCTGAAATGGAAGGAATCGCCGGTAAGTCCCAGGGGCGTTTTGCCGCAATATTTCAGGGAGATGGACGGCATACGTGTCGCCGTGTCTGCTTCGGATGCGCCGGCCGCTTTAACGAAAAAGACATTTGCCCCGGCCAGGGACGGAAAGCCCTATACCTCTCCGGCTTCGGGCGCGTGGGCGACCCCGGGTCCCGCACGCGGGCCCTACTATGCGACCCTGGCCGACGGGTCCCGCGTAACCTATTATTGGTACCGGTTTATCGATCAGCCCTCGCTGCAACAATACAGGCGCGTCTGGGGCGATTCCGTACTCAGCGTCATGCAGTCTTTTGTCGAGCAGATACATAAGCATTGGACACCCGATAAAACGTACATGCCGGCGCCCACGAACGGTCATCCGCTGGTGCCCATCGATCCTGCGCTTCTCGTAACACCGCCCCCGGGTTTGGAGACGGGTTATGTGCCGATCGTAACCCGGCAGGAGGCAGCCGGGAGCATTTCCGGGCCGCCCGGTCAAACAGACAGCAATGCGAAAAAAACAACTGAATAGCGTGAATCCAAGCATGACGATCCGGTTGGCCTGTTTACTGGTTTGTATAACGGCCATAGCCGCTTTGCAGGCACCGGCTCAAAGCCGTCAAAGCGGTCGCGACGCACTGGAAACGAGCGCAACCGACAAACGCATCAAGGACTACGGCCTCAAAGACTACATCTATCTCTCGAAGGACTTGCCTCACGCAGAAGACAAGCCCTGGAAACTCGTCTGTCAGATGCCCTATAATTGCCAGTTTCAGCCATGGATCCGAGTCAAGGCCGATGCCGGTCGATCGATCGCGTTGAACTCCAGCAATCCGCTGGTGCTCTATCTGACAAAGACCGAACGGGTCATCACAAAACCGGGCGTTTCGACCTATGAAGCCAGGAATTGGATCAGCGGGGAAGGAGCGATCTATACCATACCCGCAGGCGTCACGGTCCAGGCGGTAAAGTACCGCGAAACCGGGTACAATACCAAGTTTGCGGGTTCCTTCGAATGCGATGACGAGGCCTATAATATACTTTGGAAAAAGGCTGCGCGAACCGGTTACCTCTGCATGCGGGACCATTTTTACGATTGTCCGGACCGCGAGCGGGTAGGGTTTTGGGGCGACGGGACGCCCGAGCTCGATCAGTGCTTTTATGCTTTTGACACCAGCAGCTATGCGTTGTGTAAGGACCTTGTCCTGCGCCCGCTCGATCCCAAATTCTATCCCGGGCAGCAGCTGGAATTCCTCGGAGAGTATGGGTTGTGGTTCTACTATATGCATACCGGCGATATCCGGTCGCTTGGCGCTGTTTACGAGTCGACGAAGAACTTTCTTTTCAACGTTTACAAACCGGGAAAAAAAACCAATGGTTCGATTGGGGCAAAGAGATCAAAGACATCGCAGTGATCGAGACCTGCTTTATGTATAACGATCTGAAAACCCTGAGAAAAATAGCGCTGCTGACGGGACACGCTGCGGACACGGTGTCCATCGATCACCGGCTCGATTCGATCAGCGGGTCCTTCGACCGGCTATATTGGAAAAACGGTTGCTACCGATCGTCCCAGGTAACAACACCGGACGACCGCGCAAATGCGATGGCGGTGAACGCCGGATTGGCGGACCCCTCGAAATGGAAGGATATTTATGACAACGTGCTGACCAGGGTCACCAATTCGAGTTGTTTTTTTGACCGTTGGGTCTTCGAGGCGCTGTGCAGGATGGGCAAACAGGACTATGCTTTATTGAGGATGTACCGTCGGTACAAGACGATGATCCCCTGCACTTTTTCGACCTTATGGGAACACTACGACCGCTGGTGGGCCACGAACAAAAATGCTTTCGATGATGCCTCCTCGCTCAATCATGGTTGGAACCCGCCGGTGATCCTTCTTTCGCAGCGCATAGCGGGAATTTCGCCCGAGGAACCCGGTTGGAAGGTTTTTAACGTCCTTCCCAAGGAAGCCTTTTTAAAATCGATAAAGGTAGTCGTGCCCACGATTCACGGTAATATCGAAACCCGCATGAACAAGAACGATTCCGCCTATTCGCTGACCGTTGTTTCGCCCGAAGGCACAAGCGCCATCGTCGGCATACCCAAACGCGCGTTTTCCGCTCTTCAACTCATCCGGCTGAACGGGAAGACCATTTGGGACGGCGGTTTCGAGGCGGGCGTGAAGGCTGTTGCCGCGGCCGGCGAAGACACCGATTATATCCGGTTCCTCGTTCCGGCGGGCACCTGGTCCTTTTTGGGGGTCGGCTCGGTGATCCGGCAGGCACCCCGGCCCGCGGACGACCCCTCACCGCAGGAGTTGCGGCTGAACAGGAAGATATGGACGGCCACCGCCTCGGTCAAAGACAGCCTCTTCCTTTTCAGCGGGGACCAGATCCCCGTAGACGTGTCTGCTGCCAATGCCATTGACGGAGACCATTGGACGGGCTGGAGGGATATGACCGGTAAACAATATCCCGGGCAATGGTTTATGCTGGATATGAAAGCACAGGAAAGATTCGATAAAATTGAACTCGACAATACCTGGGCCTTGTGGGATTCGCCCGTTCACTATGTCGTGAATGTCTCCCGGGATGGCAAACATTGGGGAAATATAGTGGCAGAAGGCGCCGGGCAGCTGGGAATAACGGAGATATCTTTTCCCATGCAGGAAGCACGTTTTATAAAGATCACGCAGACGGGAACGGACCCAACCTATAACTGGTCCATCTATGAGATGGGGGTCTATCGCAAAAAGGAACCTTTCAAATCTAAATAGTTCGATGTGATCACTATTGTCCTGATTTCGCTGATCGCGCTTGCCATTTGGTTCGCCGTCGTGCTTGCGAGGGATTTTTGGAAACACAAGAATTGCCTCGAACCTTCCGGTTGGATAAAGACCTCGGTCATCGGTTTCGTAGTGGATTTTTTTGACACGTTGGGTATCGGCGCTTTTGCCCCACAGATCGCGCTGTTGAAATTCACGAGACAAACAGAGGACCGGCTGATGCCCGGAACCCTGAACGTGTCGAATTCGTTGCCCGCATTGGTGGAGGCAATTCTATTCATACGGATCATTCAGGTCGATCCGGTGACCTTGATACTAATGCTCTTGTCGGCCATGATCGGTGGCATTTTCGGTGCGGGTATCGTCTCCAAGCTGCCGGTAAAAAAGGTCCGGCTGACGATCGGGATAGCGCTTTTGCTGGCTGCGTTCTTTATGTTGGCCGGTAAGATGGGATGGATCCGCGGCGGCGGGGAAGGTACGGGTCTGACAGGATGGAAATTGGTCGTCGCCATCCTGATCAATGGTATACTTGGCGCCCTGAACACCGCGGGCATCGGTTTATACGCACCCTGTATGGCCCTGGTATTCGCGCTCGGTATGTCGCCAAAGGTGGCTTTCCCGATCATGATGGGGTCCTGCGCATTTCTCATGCCGGCCGCTTCGGCAAAATTCATAAGAGAAGGGGCATACAACCGAAAGGCGTCTGTCTCGATGGCTGTCTCGGGAACGGTCGCGGTCCTGATCGCCGCACTGGTCGTTAAATCGCTGGATCTCGATCTCTTGAGATGGGTGGTCCTGGCCGTCGTCATCGTCACTTCGATGGTGATGTTGCGAGCCGCATTCAAAAACTGATCATTTGAGAAAATTGAAACCATTCGCCGCACTATTTTTGACCGCTGCCTGTTTTCCCTTTCTGGCCGATACCCCGCCGGCTCCCCTTTGTCTTCCCATGCCCGCGATCATGCGTTCGTGCAGCGGTCGATCTCCTCACGAAAAAGGCGATGGGTTGGCATTGACGCCGCCGATGGGCTGGAACAGCTGGAACCGTTTCCAAACGAAGATCGATGAGGGCAAGATTAGGGAAGTGGCAGACGCCATCGTGCGCTCGGGCATGCGCGACGCGGGCTATCGGTACCTGGTACTGGACGACGGATGGATGGCGCCGCAACGCAACCAGGCCGGCGAACTGTACGGAGATCCCGCGAAATTCCCTTCCGGGATGAAATCGCTGGGCGATTATATCCATGGCAAAGGACTAAAATTTGGTATCTACGAATGTCGCGGCAGCCTCACTTGTCAGCGTCTTCCGGGAAGTTATCTGCACGAGCAGCAGGATATGAAGACCTTTGCCTCCTGGGGGGTGGACTATGTAAAGTTGGACGGCTGCTATGCCGAAAGGAACAAAAGGCCCAGCGACGTCGATCTGGCCGTTTATAGCGAGGCCATCGGGAAGTCCGGAAGACCCATGGTGCTGAGCATATCGGATTTCGGCAACGGGTGCTGGGCCTGGGGAGCCGCGGAATATGCGCATCTCTGGCGTACCTCCTACGATATCGGCGCCGATATGGAGTCGGTGCTGTATTGCGCGAACACGTCGGGCGGAGATGGGGTCATCGATCCGGCCTTCAATGGGTTATGGCAGTTTGCCGGGCCGGGCCACTGGAACGATCCCGATATGCTCGAGGTAGGCAATCTCCCCTCGGCAGTACAGGACAGATTGCACTTCAGCCTTTGGTGCATCCTCGCGGCGCCGCTGATGGCGGGAAACGATTTGCGCCAAATGCCGGATTCCGTCAATTCCATTCTAACCGCCAAAGAAGTGATCGCTATCGACCAGGATCCCAGGGGCTTCCAGGGATACAAGGTATTCGATAACGGCAGACAACAGGTGTACAACAAACCGCTTTCGGACGGGACTACCGCCGTGTTGCTTTTCAATCTGGACAAAGATACCGCTGGCGTGCGTGTTCGTTGGGAGCAGATCGGGTTGCACGGCAGTCAGAAAGTCCGGGACCTTTGGAAGGGAACCGATCTCGGGTATTTCAACGACGGCTTCGAAGCCAGGCGGCTTCCGCAGTATGGCCATGTCTTAATAAAGGTCGGGTCTCCCGGGGGGCCGATGATCGCGGGGCCTTCACCCATGCCCGTTGAAAAATTTACCGTGCGAGCGAGCGGTACCACCTGGCTCAGTGACATTTATTACCTGATGAAACAGGGGCAGGCGCCGGCGAAAGATAAGGGTCCTGCGGGCCGGAAAATTGCCATCGCGGGCGCCCGCTATGAAAAGGGACTGGGGTGTCGGTCCGGTTCCAGGATCATGTACCGGCTCGATGGCAGGGCCGCGCGCTTCCATGCGCTGGTTGGCGTAGACGATGCGTACAGCGGCGACGCAACGGCGCAGTTCAAAGTCTACAACGGGGACTTTTTCGGCGGACAGGTGCTTTTTGACAGCGGGAAGTTGCGCAGCGGTTCGGCGGTAAAGGTAGACATCGATGTCAGCGGTGTACACTATCTTCTTCTTGTCGTCGACGGCAAGGAAGTTGACGCCGATTGGGCGGAAGCAAAAGTGGTTGCAAAATAAAAACGAAACGATATACATGAGCTTTTTCAAAATGATGCCGGTCCTTGCGTGCGTGGTCACGTTTGGTCTTTGCTCCGCCAGCGCAGCAGGCATGCCGCCGAAACCGAAAGATAAGGACGCTACCGTACTCGGGACCGTTTATGCGCTGGCAAAACGGGTGGTGCCCGGCAAGTCCGATCATTTTATTTTCCAGCTGGAGAAAAGCGATTCATCGAAGGATTTTTTCGAGGTATCGGCCACTGGCGGAAAGATCCTGATCAAAGGCAACAACGGGGTGTCACTGGCATCCGGGCTGAACTGGTATCTGAAAAAATACTGCAATTCGCAGTTCTCGATCATCGACAAACACATCGATCTCCCGGAAAAATTGGTTTTGCCTGCAACGCCGTCGAGGGTCTACACGAAATTCGACTACCGGTATTTCTTCAATGTTTGCACCTTCAGTTATACGATGGCCTGGTGGGATTGGAACGATTGGCAGCGCCAGATCGACTGGATGGCGATGAACGGGATAAATTTTCCCCTGGCCATTACCGGGCAGGAAGCCGTCTGGACGGACGTGTACAAGGAACTCGGCCTCAGCCAGCGGCAAATCGATTCCTTTTTGGTCGGGCCGGCTTATTTGCCCTGGTCCTGGATGGGGAATGTCGATGGCATCGGCGGCCCTTTGCCGCAATCGTGGATAGAGCAACACAAGGTTTTGGAACAAAAGATCTTGAAAAGGGAACGCGATTTTGGTATGACTCCCATCTTACAGGCCTTTACAGGTCACGTACCCGAATCGATCAGGGACATCTACCCGCACGCCAAACTGCACAAAACGGGAAATTGGTCCGCCGGTTTTGGAGGCACCTGGTTCCTCGATCCCTCGGATGAATTGTTCCAGCGGATCGGGCGGTTGTTCATCAAAAAGCAGCAAGAGATGTATGGAACGGACCATTATTATTCTGCCGACTGTTTTAATGAGGTCAACCCCGACAGCGACGATCCCGGCTTTTTGTCCAATATGGCTAAATCCGTTTATCAGTCCATGGCGGCGTCGGATCCGCGAGCCGTTTGGGTGATGCAAGCGTGGTTCCTGTACTACAGCATCGATAATTTTTGGAAAGAGCCGCAGGTCAAGGCATTACTGGGTGCCGTGCCCGATGATAAAATGGTCATTCTCGACCTGTATGGCGAGGTACACCCGGTCTGGAAGAAGCAATCGGCGTTTTACGGTAAACCCTGGATATGGAATGTGCTCCAGAATTTTGGCGGAAGGACGAGTATGAGCGGCAAAATGAAGGATATGTCCGGCAATTTGTCCAACGTATTGAACAGCCCGGCGAAGGGAAAGTTCTCGGGGATAGGGATGGCCATGGAATATTTTGGGAACGACCCGGTCGTCCAGGAATTCGTGATGAGTATGGTTTGGGAAAAAGATGTTCCCGATGCGACCCAATGGATAGACAGTTACATCAGGGACCGATACGGAAAAGAGAACGAATTCGCGGCCGAAGCCTGGAAGGGAATGCTCGGGACCGTCTACAACTCGAACAGGCAAACCGGCACCTTCCTGTGCGAACGGCCCGGTTTTTACAATCCCAAATTGTCTTATCGTACAAGCCCCATCCCGGACTATGACAATCGGAAGTTGGGCGAGGCGCTGGGCGATCTGTTGAAATGTTCCGGGGAATTCCGGAACCTCGACACCTACCAGTTCGATGTCGTCAATCTCACGAGGCAGTGGCTGAGCCCGCTGGGATACTATTGGATACGCGAGTTACAGGACGCGTATCAAAAGAGGGATCTTCCCCGGTTTATCAAACTAAAAGCCGATTTTGTGGGTCTCATCAAGGATTTCGATGAGCTGTTGTCGACCCGGAAAGAATACCTGTTAGGGCGGTGGATCGAAAGCGCAAAAAAATGGGCGGCAACACCGGCCGAAAGGAGACTGTACGAGTGGAACGCCAGGAACATTATAACGCTTTGGGGCGAGAAATGTACCGAAGGCGAGTACGACGATCTGAACAACTATGCCTATAAACAATGGGCCGGCCTTTTCCGGAGCTATGCATTGGTTGAATGGGACCGTTTTTTTGACGAGGTCGAACGGGCGTTGAAAGAGAACAGGAATTGGGATAGGGCGCCTTTCCTCGAGTCCTCCTGCCAATGGGAAAAAAGCTGGTCGTCGGGAACAACACCCTTCGCGGCCGTACCCAAGGGCGATCCGGTGAGCGTTTCCGGACGGATGTACAGGAAGTATTTGTCCGTGTTGGAGAAATACGGCAAATGATCGCGAGGAGACGAAAATATTGGCGGGGGG
>DASZYU010000178.1:0-3858 GCA_035545215.1 Puia sp. | reverse complement strand
GTCGCAGAATACGTTCTCCAAAGGAGACTTCAATGGAAAGATCCAACTGCCGATCAGCAAAACGCCGCTCGCTTATTCGGGAGATATGCACGTGGGGACGGGCGACTCGACCAGTAAGGATTCATCCCTCCAGTACGAGTTCGTGGTAAAGCCTTCCGATTCCATGAAGATCGATCTGTGGGCCGCCTACATCAAGTTGAATCCCAACAGCGCTTTTCGCGTCAAAAAGGATAGCCTGGGCGCGGCGATCTCCTTCGTCCTCAACGGCACCATCGGCATCGACATTTCCAACGGTGCGCCCAATCTCAATTTTCCCGCACTCAAGTTCGACAGCATGGGTATCGCCAACCGCGACCCGTCGACCAAAGCCAGCAAGTTCTGGTTCAGTCCGGGCACCTGGGCTTTTGCGAGCCCGCAAAAAACGGTGGGCGGCTTTCCCGTCTCCATCAATAACGTCAGCCCCTATACGGACCTCAGCGACATGACGAACCTCAAGCTGGGCATCCAGTTCGATCTCAACCTGAATCTGGGTTTCGGCGACGAGTCGGTGGTGAGCGCCACTACCAAACTGGCAGTGTATGGAAAGATCAATGCGTCGTTCGCCAACCAGGCGCCCCAGATCACGCTGGGCGGTGGCGTGGACGTGGATTCGATTGCGTTGAAAGGCGATGTGGGACCCGTCAGCGTCGACGGATACCTTGTCTTCTACAACCATGACAATACCTATGGCGACGGCGTCAAAGGACATGTCCACGCGACATTTCCTATGGTACAGGTCGAGGCGACTGCCCAATTCGGCTCCGTCAACAGTTACAACTACTGGTACATCGACGCCTGCGCGAATTTCCCCACCATCCCCGTCGTAGGTCCCATTGGGATCAACGGTTTCGGCGGCGGTGCGTATTACAATATGCAGATGAGCAACAACCTGCCCGCCGATCCGTCCAATCTGCAGGCGGCATCCAAGTCGAACGATGCCACCCCGGGTCACACCATGTCCGGCACGACCTTCACTCCGCAGCAAGGCACGGCAGGGATCCGCGCGACCGTCTGCGTCGCCCTGGTGACGGGAGCCGGCGCCGATGCGATGAATGCCAAGGTCACGCTCACCGCCCAGATCAGCAACGGCGCGCTCAGCCTGCTCGACCTCCAGGGCAACGTCTACGTCCTTACGAACTATCCGACCAATGACCAGGCCACCGTTAAAGGCACGGTCGACATCAGCTATGATTTCACCCAAAACAAATTCAATCTGAATGCGGATATCCAGGGACAGTTTGCTACCGTTCAGGCCGACATTCCCATCGGCATGTACGGCGGTCCGGACGGTTGGTATTTCAAGATCGGCGACGCCTATGGCAAACGCGTCAGCTTCAGCCTGGTCCACGACAGCAATTCGGTCTTTGCGATCAATGTCGGAGCAACCGCCTATTTCGAGATGGGTTCGCTCATCAATCCCGGGCTTCCGCCGCTGCCGCAGGCGCTCATCGCGTTCGGTGTACAACGTTCCCCCGGCGTGGACGCGCTCGTGAACGCCATGAACAAGGCCGACGGCAACGGCTTTATGTTTGGCGCCGAGGTCGACGGCAACCTCAGTTTCAGCGTCGCGATGATCTATGCGAAAGTCAGCGCCATCCTCGGCTTCGATCTGGCCTTGAAGAACTTCACCAACGGCTTTGAGTGCAACCAGAAAGCGGCGGGATGGCAGAACTGGTACGCGCTCGGACAGCTGTATTTCTATTTCGACCTCGACGTCGGCGTCCACGTGGACTGCTGGTTCGTCAAGGGAGACTTCAGCCTGATCAAATTCGAGGCGGGCGGCGTCCTGTCGGCAGGGCTGCCCAACCCCACGTGGCTGGACGGATCGGTGCATGTCGAAGGCCAGTTGTTCGGTGGCCTGATCAGTATCAATACCGATGCTTCTTTCACCATCGGCGACAAATGTTACCCGACACCAAATCCCCTCACCGATGTACAGATCATCAGCGACTGGGGACCGCGCGATTCGGCGACCGTCTTCTCGTATCCTTACGTTGCTTCCAACGTGGGACTGAACCAGAATTACGATGTGGAGGTGCCGCCCACCAGCCAAAAACCAAACGGCGAAACGCGCACCTACCAGTTCTCGTTGCTCTCCTACACCATTGCCGCCAACGGCAACGATGCCGCCGGTGTGCACCTGCAATACCAGAATAACAACACGACGGGTGTCCTGGTCCACGACAATATCCTGCAACCCAACACTAATTATACCGTTACCGTGGTTTGCAGCGCGATGCAATGGTACCCTGACGAGAACCGGTGGGATAATCCGTACAGCGATCAGGACGGCCAGCGCGAGCAGGTACAGCAAACGACCCAATGGACCTTCAAGACGGGTCCCGCACCCGATTACATCCCGGCCTCCAATGTCCACTTCGCTTATCCCGTCAATGACCAGCGGTATGTGCTCAAGGGAGAGTTCGGAGGTGCCGGCGCGCTCCAACTGGACGAATGGCAGCCGAATATCCTGCCGGCCCAGTCGGCAGGTCAGTTGGGTTCACTGGGAGGCCACCAGGACTATGCGGTCTATTTTATCGGCGTACAGGCGAACGATACACTTAAAACGACCTTTGCCGTCGACCCGAATTCGAAGACGATCCGGTATAACCTCCCCGCGGGTCTCCGGAACAATACGGTCTACCGCGAAGAGTTCTGGTCCACTCCCGGTGCTGCGCTCAATATGAGCCTGAAAGCCGTTTCGAACGTCAGTACGAGCACCCGGACAGTCGGCGGCGTTGCCGTGAACATCCGGCAGACCAGGGTTACCAATGCCATCGGCGGAGCGTCTGCCGCGCCGAAACCCATCTACACGACTTATTTCGGCACCAGTCAATATAACACGTTTGCCGATAAATTGAACGCGCTCGGCTCCTGGTCCGGCACGCGCAATGGCGACAATGTACTGATCACGACCGGCGGGTTCCCGCCCGAGCTCTTCGACCAGTTCGAGGTCAGCGGTTTCAAGGCGCCGGACGGCACCTCCTATCCTTCTCTTTTCAATGCCCGCATCGAGTGGAACCACAGCCAGCAGAACGACGCCTTCATGGACAACAGCGTTTATGGAAACGTTTGGGCGCTGGCCCCCAAACGCGTGGCCATCGATTTCGGCGCCAACCAGGTCAGGGAGCAGATCTTCGCGCCCGTCGAAACGCTCGACTGGAGCCAACTTCCCGCCAATCCGCCGCTCAGCCTTTCGGAGACCATGACGTCTGCGGGCAGATCTGCGGTGGCTTCGTATGCGCAGACGGCTCTCTTCCGGACAGGCGGAAACGGTACTGCTTCCTCCTCTTCTGGCAGCGGCAGTTCCGGTAATTCATCCGTGTCCATGATCACGTCCGGCGGCTATTCCGTATCGATGCCTGCCGCGATCGGCGCCCGGTCCGCAAGCGTCATCCATACGCCCGCGGTCAAGGCACTGCTCCCAGTCCAGCTCGTATGGAGCCGTGATCACTATCTCCGGGAAGACTGCAGCCTCATGAGCACGCTCGGGCTGCTGGCCCAGACCCAGGCCGCCATCATTCAGCACCAGCTGGATCCTTCGCAGGCCGAGGACATCCTCGGCCAGATGGACGGTACCATCACGTTTGGTACGAATGCCATCGGCGGAAGCGTGACGATGCCATGGAACCGGTTCTACTACCTGTACACCGATCCCTCGTCGATGACGGTCCTGAAGAACCTGCGGAACCTATCGTTTACGCCTTATCCGGCCGGTGCCCGAACGCTGAATTTCAGGTACCAGGCAGGGCCGCTGCAGAGCCAGATCGCAACAAAATCATTTACGATAAAATAGGACCTTTATGAAACCGATCATTC
>DASZYU010000177.1:0-14256 GCA_035545215.1 Puia sp. | reverse complement strand
TGCATAAACAGGTAGGCGCTTTTCGTCCCCTCAGCGAGATCAGCGATGGCGACGGGCGCGAGTACGCCGTTTTGCCTCTGCAGCCGGCAAAAGAATACACCCTGCTATTGGAAGTACATCATACCAAATATTACCAGCCCGAATTTGATTTCCAACTCCGGCCCAACCGGGAATTCTTCGCCCGCCTTCGCTTCAAGGAATCCCTGAACGCCGCGCTGATCGGCGCCACTTTCATGTTCTTCCTGTACAGCCTCCTGTCATGGGCCGTCAGCCGCTATAGACCCTATGCCTGGCTGATGCTGTTCATCGGGGGCATCGGGATCTACGTGGTCGGCTCCGGCGGTTACATCATGGAATGGTTCTATCCCGAGAATCCCGCATCCGGCTGGCTGCTCAACATCCAGTTCCTGCACCTGGGCATGTTCGGGATGTACTTGCTGGTAGTGGATTTCTGGGACCTCCCAGGCGAATTTTCCGGGCTCTACCGACGCGTCCGCTGGATACCTGCAATATTGGTCGTGACCTCGGTCGCCTGCTTCGTCATTGATTATTTTGCCGGGAATTATCGGCTCGCAGGCATCGTCGAGTTCTCGGCGCATCCCATTCTCCTGGGCTTTGTCGGCACAGTCATTGTCACCTGCTGGCCTCGCCTCACGTCCTCGCAACGCTACCTGGCGTACGGAATGGCGCTTTGCGGCCTCGCCGGCATTTTTATCACGACCAGCATTGTTTTCCGCCAGGAACGGACGCTCTCCAGCGCGGGCCTGGTCAGCGATTTCCTGATCCTGACCGTCTTTCTGTTATTCTCCATGGGTCTGAAGGAGGAAATGCGACAGAACGAACTGGCCAAACAGGCGGCCCTGCGCGAGCTGAACCGCCTTCAACAGCACCAGAACAGCATCCTGGAAAAAAAGGTGGAGGAAAGGACCGAAGAGCTGCGGATCTCCAATAAGCGTCTCGTCAACCAGAAATATCAGCTGGCGGAACGGAACAGCAAGATCGAGACGCTGATCAACGAGCTCAACCACCGGGTAAAGAACAATCTTCAGCTCCTTTACAGCCTGATCAGCCTGCAGCTTCCCCTGGTCAAGGATGGGGTGGCGCGCGAAATACTGAAAGGCAATATCGGCAAGATCAGGGCGATGATGCTGGTCAACCAGAAACTGTTCGGCTTTGAAAGGGGACAGAGCGTCGGCCTCTGCGAATTCGTTACGGAACTGGGATCGCATCTGCAAAAGATCTATGACAATAAAGAGAAGACCCGGATACAACAGGATATACCCGCGACCATCCGTCTGAGCGACAAACATACCCTCTCGTTCGGCCTGATCCTTTCGGAGTTGTTCACCAATACGTTCAAACATGCCTTCCGCGACCAGTCGGATCCCTGCATTCAGGTCAAAGCCATCGCCGTCAGCGATCGCACGCTGGAATTCATCTACTCGGATAACGGCGTCGGAATGCAAAAAAACGGCAATGACGAAAAATTCACGATGGGTATCCCGCTGATCAGGGATCTCACCCGCCAGCTCAACGGCGAGATGAAGGTCGCCAGCGACCGGGGTCTCCGATATTCTTTCACGATACCCGTTTGACACATGATAAGGATCCTCATCATAGAAGACGAAATCATCATCGCGCGTTTTATCGAACGCCAACTGCAAACGAATTTCGATTGCCAGACCGCGATCGCCGTGTCCGCTGCAGAAGCGCGCGAGGCCCTGGAACGGTCCATACCTCATCTCGTGCTTTGCGATATCCACCTGGAAGAAGAGCTGACGGGCATCGATCTGATCGTCGAATTGCGCCGGCGCTATGCCTTCGAAGTCGTTTATATCACTTCCTACCAGCACCGTAGCGTGATCGAAAAGGCCGCCGCGACGCATCCCGCAGGCTACATCATTAAGCCTATCGATGAATCGCAACTGTTCGCTGTTGTCCAACTGGTGATCACGCGTACCCACGCCGAAAACAGGACCGGCAAGGCCTATTTGCGCGATGGATCGCTTTTCACCAAAACGGAACTATTGATCCTTCGGCTCATCCGCGAAAAAAAGACCACGATGGAAATCGCCGACGCGCTGCACCTCAGCCGCTATACGGTTAAAAACCACCGCCATGCCATCTGCGGCAAGCTCCAGCTCCGCGATGAGAACAACGCGCTGTTGAAATGGGTCGTGGAGAACGGCCAGCTGTTGCAATAACGCACGGCCTGCTTTCTTTACCCCGCTATTTTCGAAACACGCCCGCGAAAAATTCCTTCATCGCCTGCCAGGAGGCGGTATCCGCTTTTCCGTTATACTCGATCGGCATCTTGAACTTCTGACCTGTCGCCGTCGACGCAGGATTGGTGAAAGCATGCGTCGCCCCGTCATATCCGATGAACCGGTAGTCGGCGCCGATGGAATCCATCTGTTTTTTGAACGCGGCCACCATGGCAGGCGTTACGAATTTATCCGCATTGCCGTGACACACGAGGATCTTCGTCCCCAGGACGCGCTTTGTCGCCGGCGTACCTAGCAGGCTGCCATGAAAACTCACCACTCCCTTCAGATCGTCTCCGAGCCGAACGGTGTTGAGCAGTATGCCTCCGCCAAAACAATAGCCGATCGCGCCGATCTCCGACGTGTCGACATTATCGTAGCTCTTGAGTCTTGCGATCGCTGCATCGATACGCCGTTTGGCCTTCTCGGGATGCGCGTAAAAAGGGCCCGCCCACGCACCTGCGCTGTCGGGGTTATCGGCAACCTTGCCGTTCCCATAAACATCCAGCGCCATCGCGACATAACCCAGGTTCGCCAGCATCCGCGCACGCATTTTTGGATAATCGTTCAGCCCCCACCACTCAGGGAGCACCAGCACTGCCGGTCTGCGACCCTTGAGCGAATCATTGTAAACGACAAACGCGCGCAGATTGGCGCTGTCTGCGGGAAAAGAGATCGTCTCTTCTTTGATAGCCGAAGTTTCGGTCGCTGCCGGCATCGATGCGGTCTTCGGTTCGGGCCTGTTGTTGCAGGCAATAAAGAGCGTGGCAGCGAGCAGGCCGCCGGACAGTTGTTTGGATAGATTGCTATTCATGGATGGTAATTCTGTTGACAATCACGGATCCAGGGAAAATGCCACATAAGCATCCCCCGAACGCTTGCCCAGTTTGCCACCGCCGCAGGCAATGACGACGTATTCCCGCCCGTCTACCGAATAAACCGACGGGGTCGCGAAACCACAAGCCGGCAGATCGGTCTCCCATAACAGCCGGCCCGTCCTTTTGTTGAACGCCCTGAATTTCGCATCGCTGCTTGCAGCGATGAAAAGCAAACCTCCCGCCGTCACAGCCGCCCCGCCGTAGTTCTCCGTGCCGCTGTGGATGCCCCGCGCTTTCAATTCCGGATAGTCGCCGAGCGTATCGCGCCACACGATCTTTGCCGCGCTGAGATCGATGGCCGTCAACGTACCCCACGGCGGCATCGTCGCAGGATAGCCTTCTCTCGTCAGGAATTTATTATAGCCGGTAATCGTATAGGGAACATGAAAATAGGGATCGGCCTGTTTGGCGCCGCTATCGACGAACGGCAATTTTTGCCGTTGCGAGTCCCCGAGCAGGAAGTCGGCAAGCGCATGCCGTTCTGCGGCGCTCAGCTGTTTGAACGCCGGCATCATCCTTCGCCCCGAAGCGATCAACGTTACCAGCTGTTCAGCCGAATATTTTTTCTCGATGCCGGTCAGCGAAGGGAAATTTCCACTACCCTGTCTGTTGGTTCCGTGACAGGTCATACAGTTACCCGCATACAACGTCCGCGCAGCCTGCCCGACCGTCTCCTTGCCCGATACCGGCGGCGCCGCGGGCGCATCGACGATCGTAAGGACGCAGGGCACTTCGTTCGCATTCACATACAGGACACCGGTCTCCGGATCGTACGACGGTCCTCCCCACTCGGCCCCGCCGTCGAAACCGGGAAAAACAATAGTCCCTTCGCGGCTCGGCGGATAGAACCACCCGGTATGATAGCCGGCCAGTCGTTTCCGGATCTGCTCGTAGGACGAATCCGGCACCAGGCGGTTGAGATCGCCGGCCGTGATGGTCTGCCGGGCAAAATTCGGAAGTACCGTTGGATAAGGCTGCGTCGGAGAAAGCCGTTCACCTTTCAGTTCGGTACTGTCCGCGACCCGCCGCTCCTCCACGGGGTACAGCGGTTTACCCGTGACCCGGTCCAGCAAAAAGACGAATCCCGATTTCGTCACCTGCGCTACCGCCGGGATCGTCTGCGCCCCTTTCCTGACAGTGACGAGCACCGGAGCAGTCGGCGGATCGCGATCCCAAACATCATGATGCACCGTCTGGAAATGCCACAACAGCCGGCCGGTACCCGCATCCAGCGCAACGACGCAGTCGGCGAACAGGTCATTGCCCAATCGCCTGCCCCCATAAAAATCAAAACTCGCGGAGCCGATCGGTGCAAAAACGATACCCCTGTCTTCGTCGAGACTGAAACCCGACCACGCATTGGCTCCCCCGATATGACGGTACGCCGTCGTGTCGTCCCATGTGTCGTAACCTTTTTCCCCGGGGTAAGGGATGGTGTGAAAGATCCACCGCAGCCTGCCGGTGTGCACGTCGTAAGCGCGGATATGGCCGGGAGCGGCATCCGACTCTTCGGCCACGCGGTCGCCGATGATCAGCATGTCCTTATAGATGATGCCCGGCGTCGTGCCCGCAACATACAACTGGCTCACGTCCCGGCCCAGGTCGTTGTGCAAATCGATGCGGCCATTCTCTCCGAAAGAATCGATCGGTTTGCCGGTTAACGCGTCAATACAGTAGAGGAAGGACCCCGCCGAGTAGAACAACCGCTGGTCCATCTCGCTGCCCCGGTAATACGCCAGACCCCGGCAGGTATTCATGATCCAATTCCTGACCGCTGTGATCCTGGCGGGGTCGAAGGTCCATTTCAACCGTCCGGTGGCGGCATCCAGCGCAAACAATTTGAGCCGCGGCGAAACGCCATAAAACGTATGACCGATGACGATAGGATTGATCTGCAGTTGTGAGTTGCTGTCCACATCGCCGCAATGGTAGACCCACGCCTGCCGCAGCGATCTGACGTTGCCGGTGTCGATCTGTTTCAACGCGGAATGATGGCTTTTGGCGGCGTTGCCGCCATACACCGGCCAGGACCCGTCCTCACCGCCATCGTGACAGGCGGCTGCGAGGATAAACAACGGCAGAAAAAGCAGGACATCCGTGAAAGGTCGGGGGCGCATGCGGACTTTTAAGGATGAATGTACGCAAATTTAGCCCACGTCGCGGGTGGCTGGTTCCGTCCCGCAGCTGAACATTCAGGCCCTGACAAGGGCGAGATGCTCTACCGTAGCCTCAAGGTTCCGGGCCGCCCCGGCGAGTACGTCCGCCACCAGAGGGCAACCCATGAGCACACCCGGTGTTGGGACAACCGCTGGCGCATCGACCAGATGCACCGGACTTTCGAATTTTTCGTTCGGCACATAAATAATTGATTATAAATATAATATAGTTGGCATACCATTGGATGCCAATTGATCGTTAATAGGGAAAATTGTTTCACTATCAACGGTTACAAAACCTTTCTCAGAATTGACTAATTAATGAAAGCAGAGGAAAAATATACTGATGCCGAGTTGATCGCTGCCATCAGTGCCGGAAAAGACCTGAATACTGCTATTCGGTCCATCTACCGGCAACATTCCGAAGCTGTCAGCTCTTTTGTCATCCATTATGGCGGCAGCGAACAGGACGCCGATGACATCTTCCAGGAAACGGTCGTAGCATTTATAGATATAGTGAAGAAAGGCAAATACCGGATGGAAGCCAGCATCAGGACCTTTCTCGCATCGATCGCCCGGAACTACTGGTTCAACGAATTGAAAAAGAGAGGCCGGTCCGGCCATCGCGACAGGCAATTCGAGATGGGAAGGGACCAGGACGAGGCCGATGTCAGCCACCACATCGCCGAGCTGGAACGCAAACGCCAATTGCGCGAGTTGGTGGAACAACTGGGAGAATCGTGCCGAAAGGTGCTGTTGCTGTTCTACTACGAGAACCTCTCAATGAAAGAGATCGTCAACCACCTGCCCTATGAAAATGAGCAGGTCGTGAGAAATAAGAAGTACAAGTGCCTTCAGCAACTGACAGATTTGATCAAAGCGAATCCTGCCATTGCCAGGCAGATGCAGGAAACCCTAAAATAGCGAATGCCATGACACCCGAAGAAACACGCCTACTGATCGACCACCTCGATGAAACCCTCACCGGCACCCGAAATGCCGGCCTGGACCGTCTGCTGGAAGAAGATCCGGAAGCCGCCCAGGAATGGCAATACCTCGGTCTGGCTGTCGAAGCCGTAAAGGCAGAAGGTTTACATGCGCAGGTAGCGTCGGTAAGAGCAGCCTGGAAGGCGGAGGACGCAGGTCTTCGGATAGCAGCGGTCCCGGAAACAGTACCACCTGCAAAAGCGACCGTTCACAGGCTCTATAAAAAATATGGTCTGCGCGCAGCCGCCTGTGTGCTGATTGTGGCCAGCAGCGCATTTCTTTATAAATATCTGTCTGTCAGCAGTCAATCGCTCTATGACCGCTATTATTCCACCTATGAGCTCAATACTTCCCGCGGCGCGGGTGACGAACGACCGGTCGTAAAGGCCTACGATGCCAAAGATTGGTCTGCCGTTCTGTCGATCGCCGGGTCGGCCAAAAACAAGGATAATCAAGCCGAATTCCTGTCCGGTATCGCGGATCTCCAGCTGAAAAAATACGACGACGCCATCAGCCATTTCGAGCAAATAATCGCCGTCAATACGATCGGCGGGACCGACTACTACCAGGACGAGGCCGAATACTACCTTGCTATCAGCTGGTTAGCAATGCATAAGGTGAACGAAGCCATGCCTATTCTCGAAAAGATCCGCTCTGACGCACACCATCAGTACCACGAAAAAGTCGCTAAAATGTCCTTTTTCGACCTCAGACTGGCCCAGTTCAAGGAAAACAAATAGACTGTTCCCGGTTACACATCGGTCATTGGTGTTTACTAATTAATGATCGTACCCAATAATGCCTTAAGGAAGAACCCCCGATAGCCTGAAGAACCCATCCGTAGATCGTATCCTTTGAAAAGACCTCCGTCCGAATGAAAACCCGTCCGTACATCCCATGAATCACCACCCAATCCTTTGAAAGACCCCAATCCAACGTTTACGTCCGATCCATTGAATCACCCCCCCGGTCCTCAGCATGACCGCGACGTTTTTGAATCACGATCCTCTGAAAGACAACCGATCCTCTGAACGACGACCGATCCTCTGAACGACAACCGATCCTCTGAAAGACCCCGATCCAACGCTGATCATCCGATTCCTTGAAAGACAATCCTATCCGTATGAAAACCGAGCCCCGTTTGCAAAACCCAATCCTCTGGAACCACCAGGTTGACTAAAAAAAAGTCGGCGTATCTGTACCCCTTAAGAACCTCTATCAATGGCCTAACATGCACGACGTCCTTAAACCGTCGACTTTTTTTTCTTCCTTCTCACCATCATCCCCAGGATCACGATCACCGGCGAAAACAGCCATAACCACCAGTAAGTAGATCGCTTTTTATACAAAGGGCTGCTGTCTCCGGTCAATACCAGGTGCGCCCAATACGCAGGACTCTTATCGACCGCATCGCTGTGCAGATAATCCAGCTTCGCCAGTTGCAATGCCCTCGCCTTGGTCTCCCCTTCTTTCAGATGCAGGTAAAACTGGCGCAGGATGTACGACGTCGCACGGTCATCCGCCTTCCAAAGACTGTTGATCGTGCTGCCGCAACCGGCATAGGCAAAAGCCCTTGCAAGACTGATCACCCCCTCCTGCGCGATCACCTTCCCCTCTCCCGTCTCACAGGCGCTGATAATGACCAGCCTCGTAGGCCGCAGGTCGAGTCCATACAACTCCTCGAGAAACAAACGGTCTTCCATTACCGCGGCTCGTTTGGGATAAAAGGCGATAAAAGAAGCGGCCGCGTCATCCGTCGAAGACACGGCATGCGTCGCCAGGTGGACGATGGGATAGTGGTTAACGGCTTGTAGGAATTCCGCTTTCGTCGCTGCCGCGTCGAGATACTGTGCTCCCCCAAGCCCGGCGATCTCATCCGCCGAAGCGGGCAGCCGGCTAAATTTTCCGCCCCCAGCCTTTGCAAACGGCGCGAAGGACAACACGTCCATTATCCTTCCAGGTCCCTGCCAGTCTTCGCGGAGTAATTTGGAAGACCACCGGTAGCTGACCGTCGTCGTCTCGAGCAGGTATTGCCGGCCATCCGGATCCGCAGGCAGCGACTCCCAGGGCAGCAGGTACAGGAATCCGTCTGGGATAAGGATCCACTCGCGCTTGTTCCCCGCTATCGACTGGATGGGACGGACCAGCTCGGCATACAATCTCCTTCCCACGGCCTCCCCATGAAAACGCCGTCCGTTCCCCGTTGTCTTGAGCGCCTGCAGCCAGTCGGCCACGTCCGACTGCAATCTGTTCAAACTATCGATGGCGATGTATTTGAAATCGTCCTTCGTTACGACGAAGACGTGCAGGACACCGCCCGCGGCATAGAGACTGATCAATGCCTGGCCGGTCTGCAGTTCACCTTGCAGGTCCCGTATCCCCGGGCTAGCATCCTCATACTTCAGCTTGTAATACTCTCCATTCTGCTCGAGCTGTTGTTGCAGCCGTGACAGCTCCAGCTCATTTCCTTCGCGTTCGCGCGCCAGTGCCGCCAGTTGTCCGCTGTCCGTCGTTCCCTCGCTACGCACATCCAGTCGCGCGATATTGTATTTACAGTCGTTCACTTTCTGGAGCAGTTGCCGGGCCGATCCTGTCATACCCATGATCGTCCGTTCCTCCAGCTGCGTGGTGATCACCGATGCCTTGCTTCGTTCGCTGATCAGAAAGGCCTGCTCGAGATAATCGCTCGACGGATGCAAGCGGTGTAATTGCAGACATGCGGCCAGCGCGCCGGCATGCGCAGGCCCGCTTTTTTGCTTCAGGAACAGCTTGGCTTCGTCCGTGGCATAGCTCTTTTCGATATACCGCAACAACGAAAGCGCGGACATATAAGCGGCATAGGAGCCCTTCAAATAGGCCTCATCGGGTTTGGCCGAATACAATTGTCCGAACAGCGCGGCCTTTTCGGCCAGGGCGTCGAACAACCGGTAGTAGGCAAAGCTGCCGGTGAAATTCGAAGGGTTGGCATAGACGTTCGTATCTGTGAAATTGCGCGAGAAGATAACAATCGCCCGTTGCAGACTCGCGAGCGCTTCGGGCAACCGCCCCAGGTCCCGGTGCCAGGCAGCCTCATAGAGCGCATTGATGCCGAGATCGAGCACGTTGAAACGCAGCGGGGACCGGCGGGCAGCGTCCTGCAGCCGATGGAGATACCAGGCGCAGGAATCCGGACGGTGCAGCCGCTCCTGCGCGTGCGCGAGTTCATTCCACACGCCCGGCAGCTTGCCGGCATCCACCTTGCGGAAACAGGCCAGCGCGGCCTGGTATTCATTCAACCCGGCATAAGCCCTGCCCATGTTCATGTTGACGTAGCTGGTCAGCGGCCGGTAGGCCAACAATTGCCGGTAGATCGACAAGGCCTGCTGATATTGTTCGAGCCGGAAAAAAGAGGTCGCGATATTTGTCTGCAGACTTACGGCCGCGGCGGTGTCCAGCGGCCGTCTTCCACGCACCATCTCCAGCGCCCTGTCGAAATAATCCTTTCCCTGGCGGTAGTTGCCATTGTCATAATAAAGCACTCCGAGCGTGTTATACAGTCGCACTTCGTCATCCCGGTCGTTGAAACGACCCGTCTTGGTCAGCGCATGCAAAAGGAAATAATTGGCGCTGTCGAAACGATTCAGATTGTAATACGTCGCGCCCGCATAGATCTCGGCAACGAAGACGAGCGAGTCTTCCGCCCGGTGGCGCAGCAGCGCGCCGCAATAGGCCGCCCTTGCCCCCGAATAGTCGCCCGCTGCATCCAACAGCACACCCTTCCGCAACAGCGCTCCCGCAAGCAAACTGTCGGTCACGCCGTCCGCCGGTCCTGCCTGGAGACCCGCGATGACAGCGCTGAAATCGGCCAGTGCCATACTGTCCGTAGCCGGGGTGGATTGCGCGAGATGAAAAAGACTGTCTGCCTTCCGGTACAACGCGGCCAGCCGCTGCGACGGCGAGCCGCCGTCGCCATAAACGGCTCCTGCAACCGCCAACAACAGAACAAATAATACGGCAAACCTCGGGTACATGGTGCGTCCTTTGGATAAATCTCCAAAAAAAAGGCGAAAGATGGAAATCCTTCGCCTTGCCGTATCCGATATAGTGATTGCTAAAACCGATTATTCACGTCTGGTGATGATGATCAGGGGCGGTCGGGGATTCGCTGAATTGCTGATGATGTTTCCGCTGAGCAGGTTGTTCACCTGGTTGAGTATTCCGCCGAGGATGCCGGCGCTCACCGAACTCTTGCTGTCGAAATATTGCAACTGCACCTGGATCATCTCCAGCGCTTCATTGCTGCCGTCGTTCAGCTTGTAGTAGATGGGTACCGTGATCGTCGATCCGTTCTGCGGGAGCAGACCAAATGCGCCACCCAGACCTAACAGGCCGGTTCCATTGACCGTCTTGTCCAGGTCGATCACGCCGGTAGTCGCATTGACGATGACCTTTTTCGCTGCCGCCGCGCCGTTCACATCGAACGTACACCCCCCATTGATACACGGGTTGGGCAGATAGGGATTCGCTTCGAAATAAGGTGCGGAAGTCGTCTGACCATCGGCCAGTACGTACACGCTGTCGTAGTAGGCCGCACCGCCCACGACGAGGGTGCTTAGACAGGTATCGGTCGTGCCGGCTTTTACGAAACCGAGCACATAACGCATACCCGTCTGGCTCTGCGTCAGATCGATGGCGCCCGTATTCTGATCGAGGGCCAAACCGACCGGCCACGCAAAGAATTTACCCTGTCCCGGACTGTTCACGGGGTTCACGATATAATCGCCGCTCGTTGGTTGCGTAAAGATGAGCGTATCGCCATAGATCGGGAGCACAGGACAAGTAGGCGCGGGCGGAGCGCTCGGCGGATTCGTATTGGCCGTTTGTTGCGGGAAAGGCGGCGTCGGAATAGTAGTAGTGTCTCCCTGCGCCCCGGGCTTGGTAGTATCGCCTTTGGATATGGGCTTCGTGGTATCCTTAGGCTGGATCGAGTCCCGTTTAGGGCCCGTTGGAGAAGACGACATCGGCCTGAAATTAGCATCGGCCGGTACGAATTTCTCACATCCATATACCGTGATCAACAGGATCAGTGCGATCAGCGGAGCGGTTTTCATAATATGGGCTTTTTTTTAGTATAAGGGTTATTACTTACAAAGTACAACAAAAACCCGTCTTCTCCAATCATTGGTAACCGCTGCGCCCACGCTCGTAACCTCTGTCCCGATCTTTTTTTGGCGCCCAACGCAACACACTGCTCATCAATGAGTTAGGTCTTTAATTTTTTACACTATAAGATGGTTACATTCTCGCCTCCGGCGGTTACCAATTTCCGGGAACAGTCAACTAAAATCTTCGTACCTAACTAGAAACAGATGCCCATCGAACAAGCCATTCACGAAATGCAGGGTAAGATCTCTCTGTTGGACAACCGCAAATTCATCCATTGCGTGAGCGCAATCGGCCTGTACTACATCGCCTGGATCGGCTTCCTCATGCACCACATCCTCCGCCACGGAGGCTTCCACTAGCCCCATAAAACTTACCACTTCCATGCCAAATCGTCTTTTTTACGATGCGGTACTCCGAGCCCGCAGCGCATGCCCGGAAGGCACTCAACCTTGCGCCTTCCGCGCGCGCAACTGAGTCAACCACGCCATGGTGCCGTTGAAGAGCAATAAGTAGGCGGGAAACAATGCATAGATCAGATCGTGCCCGACACAAATCGCCAGCGCCAGCACCGATGAGATCATTCCCAGCGCCCAGGCCGGCGACCGTTCCGAAGCGGGTTCGCGCCAGGCTTTCGCGACCGTCGGTACTCCGAGTAAGCCATCTGCGCCGATGGCAAACATCGTCGTCGCCCACGGGTTATTGGAGAGCAAATAGATGCATAGACAAAGACAGCCCATCAGCAGGAACGACCAGTCCTTACGCAACAGCGAAAAATTGCCGCTGGAAAATGCGACCGCGGCGATCGCAAGACACCCGAATGTCGAGCATAGGATGCTCGTCATACTCCACTGCCAACCCCTGGTCATGACCTGCGACACCAGGCTCGTGCCCATTAAAAAGGCCCAGCCCAGCCACGACAAGACGCTTGGCGTGATCTTGCGGTGAACCGTGTTGATCAGATAGATCACCTGCGCGCTGCCGATCAAGATTCCCGCCAGTACGCCGACTACTTCTTCGGGATAACGCGTCATACCAATCCCATTTCTGCCAATATCTCCCTGGTCTGCTCGACTCCCTTGTGCCAGATACTCCGAATACCCAGCCCCTCCGCCACCTGTACGAACAGCTGACGGTCGTCGATATAGACCACCTCTTCGGTCGGCACCTGCGCGATGTCCAGGGCAACCTTCCAGATATCCGCATCCGGTTTTCGAAAATGAACAAAACAGGAAGAAATGAAAAAATCGACGAATTCGTTCAATCCGAACTTCTTGATCCGATATTCATTCAATTCGCGGCCCTCGTTGTTCACAACAGCGATCCGAAGGTCATTCCTTGCCTTCAGCCCCTTTACCAGCGCGATCATGTCGGGATGCGCCACCGACTGGTCGAACATGAACTTTCGGAAATCCCCGGCCGAAAACGGGCGCTCCTGATAAAAAACGGATCGCTGGAGATATTCGTCCAGGCTTAATTTGCCCGACTCATACGTGTCGAACGTAAGGTGATGCCGGTCGTTCAGTTCATTGATGTCCAGCCCGAATTGTTTTGCCGCCGCCTGCCGGGACCGCCCGTCCCAACCATTGGTGAGCATCACACCCCCTACGTCCAGGAACAAGGCTTTCACGCGTGGCCGTTTCGAAGGATTTGCCATTGCTGCAACTGTTTTGCCGCAATTTACCCAATCCCCCGCTTAATTCTACAGGACCATGACTTTTCGCGTCACCGCCTTTGCTTCTCCGGGCGTTGTCAACCGCAAAAGATAAACGCCCGCCGGCAGCGAGGGAGGTATAGCGATCAGGTCGACCTGGTCCTTGCCGTTCACGTGCAGCAAACGTTGTTCGACCATTGCGCCTTGGGCGTTGAAGAGCGAGACTTCATAAACGCCGGCGGCTGTCTGCGACCAGGCAACCATCAGCGCCGAACCCCGGCGTACCGGGTTGGGATAGATGTTGAATACTTTTTTAGGCAACAGCCCGATCGAAGCCAACGTATCGCGCAACCGCTCTCCGATCGTCTCCACCGTCACTGTAGACATCAGTCCGGTCACATTCAGTTTACCCATCGCGGGATCGCCGACTACCTCTACAGCGGCAAGCTCCTGTATCCTGATGGTCTCTTTTGCAAAGGTGCTGTCCGGCCCAGCCGGACCGGCAGTCGTCCCGGGCGACTGCGGAACGTTATTGCGCGCAATTTGGTGCGCCCCAACGGCAGGTTTCGCCGGTTGCCGTTGCGCGGTTGCCTCCGAAGACACCAGCAAAGCTGCCACCAGCCAATGCCACCATCCGGTATTGCGTTTCCTCACCCGCGTCCCGACGACCATCGACCTCCCCATTTGATCGGCAGCCAATCTTCCACAGACCTGTTGGCCGGCACGGGACAGATACGAGATGATCTCGCGGTCGTCCATCAGCGAAAAATCCACCACCGTTTTCGAACAGGCGCGGCAATACCTGTCTTTGCCTTCGGGCCGCATCTGCTCCCAGTTCGCGGAACAGGGGGCGGAGATCCGCAATTGTACAGCTTTTCTCATAAGCAACATTTTAGCTTACGATTCACGACCGCGCAAAATTGCATACCTTGTTTGAAGAAAATTGACCAGCCATGCTATCTGCCTTCCCGCTCAAAACATTCGCGGCCGTGCTTTGCACCTGCCTTCTTTCCGTGACCCTGTCCGCACAAAAAGGTTCCGCCTCCGATCCGTATGTGCTCAATCCTTCGGCATTGACGGTTGCCTGGGGCTATTACTGGTCCGAAGCGACGCCCGTCCTCCGGGTTCGCTCGGGGGATTTCCTGACTGTGCGCACCGTCATCACATCGAGCCCC
>DASZYU010000176.1:0-11168 GCA_035545215.1 Puia sp. | reverse complement strand
CCATACCGCCTATGCCCATCGGATTGTCAAGGCTTTGATCCGCGGCCGCCCCGTAGCCGTCAAGTGAGATCGAGAAACTGGCAACCCGGACCCTCGTCTTTTTTTCAGTCATGATCCATAATTGTTTTTTGTGATGTAATGTTTGTTTTCATTAGGTAGTCGAATGGCCAATGACAAAATCGACAACCAGTTTGAATTTTTTTTACATCCTCAGAAATTACGATCCCAATTCGCTAAGCTTTCGTTGGATAAACCGCCGTTCGGGATCTTGTTGTGCCAGGGCGAGGGCACGTTCCCATGATGCCCTTGCCTGGTTTGTACGGCCCAATTTCCTGTAAAGTTCCGCCCGCGCGGAGTGTGCCAAATGATAGTCGTTCAGGTCTCCACGCTCCATCATCGCATCTATCTGCTGCAAACCGGCTTCAGGCCCCTTGTGCATGGCAATGGAGATGGCACGGTTTAATTCAATAATTGGAGAGGGATTTATGCGCAGCAAGCGGCTATATAGGCTGGTAATCTGGGCCCAGTCCGTATCTTCGGGACGTAAGGCTTCGGCGTGTAGGGCCACTATGGCTGCCTGTAGCGTGTAGGGGCCTGGCGGTTTGGATGAAAATGCCCGTTCTACCAGCGTCAATCCCTCCTCAATCATATCCCGATCCCAAAGCGATCGATCCTGGTCTTCCAAAAGAATAATATTTCCTTCTAATGAAGTGCGGGCCGGCCGGCGGGATTCGTGCAGCAGCATGAGGCCAAGCAATCCTGTAACCTCAGAATCAGGTTGCAAAACGTGCAACAGACGCCCAAGCCGGATAGCTTCGCTTGAAAGGTCAACACGGGTTACCGATTTGCCAGATGAAGCGTAATAGCCCTCGTTGAATACCAGGTAGATCACCTGGAGTACAGCCCCGAGCCGGTCTGGCAATTCATGTTCCATCGGCACTTCAAAGGGTATTTTCGCCTCACGAATTTTGGCCTTGGCGCGGACTATTCGTTGGGCCATAGTAGAGGGGGTAACAAGGAATGCGCTTGCGATCGCTTCGGTGGTCAGATCGCAAACCTCACGCATGGTCATGGCCGTGCGTGCATCAAGCGACAACGCAGGGTGACAGCAGGTGAAGATCAGCCGGAGCATATCGTCTTCTATCGCATTGTCAATTAGCCCGGAAGCATCGGGGGTCGCAGCTTCCGTTTGCCAGATCTGCTGCTGCTCCAACGACTCGAATTTTGATTCGCGCCGGATGCGATCGATTGCTTTAAAACGGCCGGCGGAAACAAGCCACGCTAGCGGATTCGATGGAATGCCTTTTTCACCCCATTGTTCAAGTGCGGCCTTAAAAGCATCGTGCATGGCGTCTTCGGCGAGATCAAAGTCACTAAGCAAACGTATCAGGGTGGCAAACACCAAGCGCGACCTGGTACGATAAATCTCGCCTACAAGTTGAAGAATATGTTCCGGCGTATTGGGCATGGTCGATTGTTCGATTCTTATAAAGGTAATTAATGTACACCTGTTCAATCAATTGCCATCCAGGCATGTCAGCGCGAACACCTCGTCGCTCTCGTGACGCGATACCCTTGCCCACATTGGGCTTTGGTGACCCGGGCGGGATTAGCTCCGTTGAGCCCGATACCTGCTAGGGCCTTACCCAAGCGCCCCACGGCACCTGACGGCGCCGGTTTTTTGCATTTGTCCGCTCACGCGGGTAAACTCGCATCGCTCCCAAACGCAAAAAACCCCGCACTATCGTGCGGGGCCCTTGTGACCCGGATTGGATTCAAACCAATGACCCGCAGCTTAGAAGGCTGCTGCTCTATTCAACTGAGCTACCGGGCCGAATTCCGCGCCCCGCATGCGTTCCCGTCCCCAAGGCGCGCGCCGCGCCGGCGCAAAACAGCCGGCAAAAATAAAAAAAATAACGCTTCGGCCCAAACCCCTGGTTTTATCTACCTTCGGCGCAACCATTTACCGCCTGCCATGGACGTCAAGATCGAACAAAGCTGGAAAGAGGTCCTCCGCCAGGAATTCAGCAAACCCTATTTCCTGCAGATCGTCACGTTGCTGAAAAATGAACGGATTAGCGGAAAGACCATTTATCCACCCGGTAGTCTCATCTTCAATGCTTTCGACACGACGCCCTTCGACAAGGTAAAGATCGTCCTGCTCGGCCAGGACCCTTACCACGGCCCAGGACAGGCGCACGGCCTCAGTTTCTCCGTGCCCAGGGGCATCCCTCCGCCCCCCTCGCTGATCAACATATTTAAAGAGCTGCACGAAGATATCGGCATACCCATCCCCGCGCACGGCAATCTTACCCACTGGGCGGAACAAGGCGTGCTGCTGCTCAACGCTTCATTGACGGTACGCGCCAACGAACCCATGAGCCATTCCAAGATCGGCTGGGCCGAATTCACCGATGCCGTGATCGGCAAGGTCTCCGCGCTAAAACGAAATACCGTCTTCCTGCTATGGGGCAAGTTCGCACAGGAAAAACAATCCCTCGTGGATGAGACCAAACATCTCGTGCTTAAAGCAGCTCACCCCTCTCCTTTCTCGGCGGACAAAGGCTTCTTTGGCTGCCGCCATTTCTCCAAATCAAACGCCTGGCTGGTCAGCAAAGGCATCGATCCCATCGACTGGATGCTCACTAATTAACCATTAATTTGCAGCATGAGCCGCTTTGGGATTATTACTACCGGTTCCACGGGAGATGTTCAACCCTTTATTGCTTTGGCGCTTGCCTTAAATACTGAGGCCACCATGTAACTATTGCCGCCTTCGGGAACTTCAGGGACGTCACGGGAGCTCCCTTACCCGGGCCTTTGGATTCCTTCATGGCTGAACATAGCTTCCTACCGCCTGTTAACGCCAGCTGGCTTATGACAAGCAAGCAGGTGAACCGGTTCCAAAAGGAGATCTGTCTGCCGCGGCGCAACGCAATGAGGAGGGCACAGCAGAGGCGGCACGGCTGATAGAACATTGGTTTGAGGGCATCTAAGTTTATCCCGGTTCAACTAAATTGCAGCATGCATTCCCGCAAGAACTACTCCCCCACCGCGACTACCGGCGGCGGCAGCCCGGGGTCCCCCAGCCTCTTCTGGTCCCTGTTCGGCCGCATCTGGGCAATTTGGGTGATCGCCCTCTTTGTGCTGACCATGGTGATCTTCCTGGTCCCGTTCCTGCTTTTCAGCTATTCCCGCCCCGACCCGCAAAAGACGCGCAGGTTCGCTTCCATGGCGCGGGTATGGATGGGCGTTTTCCTGCCGCTCGCAGGTTGCCCGCTACGCGTTCGCGGTCGCGAAAAATTCGTAAAAGGCCAGCCCTATATCGTGGTATGCAACCATAACGCGCTCATTGACGTTCCGGTCTCCTACCCGGGCATCCCCGGCGGGAACAAGACCATCGCAAAGATCGAGATGGCAAAGATCCCCATCTTCGGTCTCTTCTATCGCACGGGCAGCGTGCTGGTCGACCGTAGCAGCGAAACCAGCCGCAAGGAAAGCTTTACCAAAATGAAAGAAGTGCTGGACATGGGTCTGCACATGTGCATTTACCCCGAAGGCACGCGTAACAAAACCGGCGAGGCGCTGAAATCCTTTCACGACGGAGCCTTCCGCCTGTCGATCAACACGAGCAAGCCGATCATCCCCGCCATCATCTTCAACAGCAGAAAGATCATGCCCCCGGACAAGACATTCTTCTTCCGGCCCTGCCCGCTGTATATCGATTTCCTCGACCCTGTAACCGCAGCGCCGGATGAAACGGTGGAAAGCTTAAAAAAACGCGTTTTCGCGATCATGTGGGACTATTATATGGCCGGACCGCGCCGGCAGCCAGCCCCCGGCGCCGGAATGGGTCAATGATTCCCGACCACCGGCCACAATGCGACCACCGGCCGCAACCACCGCCGCGCACAACGCGACCCGCGGCACCATCGCCGCGCCAGCCTTATTCGAGGAAATACTTCGTTCGGTTGATCTTCAGGTCCTGCAGGATCGGGTCCTTCGGGCTGATCGAAATACTGAAATAATGGTTGTAGCCGACCGGGGTTACGTTAATGGACATTTGCCAGCAGTGCAGATCGCGGGAGATGCTCATCGTCAGCGACTGGAGGTCGGCTGCTTTCAGGTCGTAATACCCGCTGAGCATCACCTTCCATTTATCCGTCAGATTGAAATCCCCGCTCCAGTTCAGGCTGGAGGTGATGTTGGTCTGAAAACCGGAATAGTCCGGCTTCTCCGAATTCTGAAAATTGAAAGCCAGTGAAAGGTTCAGCGACCAGGGGATATTGAAATCCGCAAACTGCGAGGGGTTGTTGCGGATATAGTTCAACTGCGCCTGCTCCTCTTCCATGGTCAGCGGTATCTGGTTCTGCTGTTGCTCCTGCTGCGCCTTTTGCTGCGCCAGTTTGTCGTCCTTGGGTTTGCTTTTGAAAGAAGTGGAGATCGCGAGGTTTCCCGTCGTGATCCGCCCTAGCGAGAACTTCTTCGCCTGCCAGGCATACTTGTTCCGGTCGAAACCGAATGTGTCGGTCTGGTATGGATCGAGCGTGGCCCCGCCGGTGATGTTGATGCTCTTGAAGAGCGTGCTTCGGAAATAAAGCGATATCGGCGACAGCTTGAACGAGTCGGCCAGGTAGTTATAGCTGCCGTTGAAACCAAAACCGTCGATAATCGTGGTCTTCTTGACGCCTCCCTCGCTGGTATCGCTCCGCGACCTGGTCTTGACCTCGATGTGGTTATCGAGCCCGAACGAGATCCCCCCGAACCGTCCCTCCCCGAACGGTCCATAAGTGGTCCCGTCGAAATAGGAAACGCGCTGGTTGTGTGGGATCTTCGGCGATCCCGCCGCCGTATCATAAGGTGTTCGCAGGTTGTAATAGTAGGCGCCCGACATGTCCGGAGAATAGCTGAGACTGACGGTGGGACGGATGACATGCCGGATGCCCATCAACGTGCTATTCTTGCCGAAGCCCTGGAATGTTCCGAAAATAGCGCTGCTGAGACTAAGGCTGAACGACATACTGTTGGCAGAGTAAACCCCTTTTTGGATCGCCGTCGTATCGACTTTGTTGGTAACGGGATCGTAAACCCGATACAATTTCCGGCTATAGATCCTGTTGGAAAGACTGACGCCAGGCGCAATCTGGATCGGCCCCTTGATCGGTAACGCCAGACTGATGGGGATACTATTCTGCGCGCCCCACTGGAAGGTATCGACGATCCGTTTCAAACTGAACAGCGAATCGTAGAAACTCGCCATGCCCGTGATGGTACTGTTCAGACCCACTCCCAGCTTTTGATACCACTTGGGCGTCCCGACGAATGTACCCGAGGCAAACGGGTAAATGGTAGGCGCGGAAAAAGTGATATTCGGAAGGTTCACATTGACCAGCCGGCTCTCATTATTCTGGTTATGATTGGCGCTCACCGACAGGTTGTACTTGCCATCCCAGGTCTTGGAATATGTGATCGAGGACCCCAACTGGTTTTGGTAGTTGGCCGTTGGGTTGTTCAAAAGATACTGGTTATATTTCGTGGAGGCGACGTTGACGTTGGCGGTGAAATTCGTCCCCGGCCTAGCCTTCTGATCCATCGTGTGGCTCCAGTTGAAGTTGAACGTCCTGGACGTGGTATAGGCGTCCTTTCCGGCATCGGCAAGCAGCCGGGTATTCTGGAGGGAAAAACTCATGTTGCCCCGGTAGCGGTACCGGACAAAGTAATCCGGGAGGATGTTCACATTCCACCCGCCATAAGTATACACGCTGGTGCGGACGGTAACGTCGAAATTATCGCTGAGGACTTTATAATATCCAAGGCCTTCGAGACCGAGACCCGCCTGGTCGCTCGTGCTGAAGGTCGGTGGCAACAACCCTGAATGCCGGCCCTGCGTCAGCGGAAAGAAACCGAACGGCAGATAGATCGGCAGCGGCACGCCCTCGAACTCCGGGTGGATCGGACCGGTGATGGCGAACTTCTTGTTGATGATCTTCATCTTGTTGGTACGGAAGGCGAAGTGCGGCGTGTCCAGGTCGCAGGTCGTCATGACACCCCTCCAGCCGAAATAAACATCAGGCGACACTTTCTTCATCGTTTCTGCATGCACGAACATGCTCCCCGACTGCGTCACCGTGCCTTTCGTGATGGCCTTTTGGGTTTTAATATTGTAAATTATCGAATCCGAGGTCATCGTATTGTCCGTCTGCACGATCTTCGGCAGCCCCGCGGGATTGCCGGCCGAGTCGACACCCGGCTTGGCCACCACCACGTTCCGGTCCTGGTCATAAACGATGTGATCGGCCGTCAGATCGGCGCCGTTGTATTTCGCTTCTGCTTTGGAGTAAAGGATAATACTGCGCGAAGGGATGATCATGACGATCGAGTCCGACGCCTGGTATTCGATTTTCGCTTCCAGCGTGTCCTTCGAGATCTTGTAATCGAGCGTATCGACCTTCCTGCTGGCCAGCATGGAGTCCGCCTGGCGAAGCACCGTGTCCCGGCCGGTTGTCTCCCCGATGGAAGCGAGTGGCGGCAGGTGCGCGCGGGGAAGGATGGTGTCTCTTCCGAACGAACGGACCGGACGGGTCGTATCGCCGGTACATGGACCGGTTGTTAGTATTTTGCCAAAACGGGTGCGAGCCGGATAATTTGCTGGACTATTGAGCGTTACTGAAAATAATAAAGCAGTAAAAATCAACGCCGGTAAATATTTTGAGCTAATTTTGCGTCCGTTATTGTTCATATAGATGTCAGGAGATGCGCCTTCTGAAAATTAGCGCGTCTCCCGGAAAGCGCTAATGTCTGGAGAACCTTCCCCCGCCACCGGCGGGGGCTCGCCCGGAACCTTCGGCAAACGGCCCGTTCGGCCACAGGTCTTCGGCCCGACCAGTCGGCGACAAAAATAGCCATTACTGCATTAAGATTATGTGAAAGATTGCGCCTATTTGGGAAAATAAAACAGTATGATCAAAAAGACGATAACCCTCTTAATGCTCTGTGGAACGGCTGTAGGCTTCACGTCTTTTTACAAATTACCGGCGCGGCAAAAACCATTGGTGCGAACTATCGTCATCGATCCGGGTCACGGGGGTTTCGACCCCGGCACCCACGGCCTTTTCGCAAAGGAAAAAGATATTGCGCTGGCGATTTCATTGCGGCTCGGAAAAGCGCTGCAACGGGCTTTCCCCGGCATCCGCATCGTTTATACGCGCACGACCGACGTCATGCCGGGCAACAAACCAACGCTGGCGGAAGGCATCCGCTACCGCGCAGAACTGGCCAACCGGTCGGCCGGCGACCTGTTCATTTGCATCCACTGCAATTCGAACGGCCGCAGAGCAGGGAGCTATCCGGTCAAACACCTGGTCCGGTACCGGCTCGTCGGTAGAGGCCGGAACAAGCGAACCGTTCCGGTGTATGCGACCAATTGGGTAAAGAATGAAACGCGCGGCACCACCACCTACATCTGGAAGGCCGATCGCAACCTGAAAAAAGGAGCGGCGGTCGATGCAGAGCTTCGCAACGGTGAGAACATGGGAGACAGCACGGGCTCCGCCTATGACTATGACATGACGACCCCCGAAGCGATGATGCGGGCCCAGCTGTATGAGAAAAAATATTTTGCGAACAGCGCCTTATTCGGTACCCTTGTCGAACAGGAGTTTGCAAAAGCGGGACGTCGCAGTTACGGTGTACAGCAACGCCCGGTCGGCATCGGAGTGCTCGAGGCGACAGGTATGCCCAGCGTGCTCATCGAAACGGGCTATCTGACCAACCGCGAGGAAGAAAGATACCTGGCGAGCACGAAAGGCCAGAACGAGGTCGCCCGAAACATCGCCGACGCCGTGAAAGCCTATTGTTCGCTGGCCGGTGACAAGTAAAAGCAGCCGCGGCGCAATAGCGGATAGCGCGGCGCAACGTCGGATTCTGAACGAAAGATACTGAGTGAATGAACATGTATAAACGTAAACTGTCTTTGATGACACTGTTGGGCGCACTGCTCTGCGCCGTGACCTCTTTCGAAGCGGGCGGCCCCCGCGCACCCCGGCCAGCCCAGCGGCAGGCCCTTCGCACCATCATCATTGATCCCGGCCATGGCGGGTTCGACACCGGCACCAAAGGCCTTTTCTCCACCGAAAAGGATGTGGCGCTGGCCATTTCGCTCAAACTGGGACAGATGGTCGCCGAAACCTGGCCCGACACTAAAATAGTCTTTACCCGGACCACCGACGTCATGCCCGGCGGCGGTTCGACCATCGCCTCCGGGCTCAATTACCGGGCCGAGCTGGCGAACCGGTCGAAAGGCGACCTCTTCATCGCCATCCACTGCGACAACGACGGACACCCCGCCGGCCCCTTCACGGTCCGCCGGATCATCGGTCACCGGTACGTCGGCAAGGGCAGAAGAAGACGTCGTATACCCATCTACGAGACCTACGAGGGCCATCACACGCGCAAAGGCACCGAAACATTCATCTGGAAGGCCGACCGCAGCGGCTTCAAAGGCAGCGCGATCAACGAACGCGGCGAAGGAGAACTCGCCGACAGCTCTGGTGAGACCAACTCCGACAGCGCAGCCTTCGACATGAACTCCCCGGAGGCCATGGTAAGGGCAAGGCTCTACGAGCAGAAATATTTCGGTAACAGCGCCCTGTTTGCAACACTCGTGGAAGACGAGTTCGCCAAAGCCGGCCGGGAAAGCGAAGGCGTCTTTCAACGGGACGTCGGCATCCGCGTTCTGCAGGCGACGGGTATGCCCAGCGTATTGATAGAAACGGGCTTCCTGTCAAATGTAGACGAAGAAAAATACCTCAACAGCGAAGAGGGACAGGAAGAAGTGGCCCGCAATATCCTCGATGCACTGAAACGGTACAAGGCCAGCCTGGAAGGCCACCCGATAACCGTTTTAGACCTGCCGGCCGGCTCCGATCGCGCCTCCAGCCGGTAAACCGACTGCCGGAAAGCGAAGGAAAGCCGCGCGGTTTAACGTTGTCTTCTCTCTTAGTGACGGCAATTTCATTACATTTGTGCGGAAGCCCGCGGCTCACCGGCCGGTGGCCCGAATGACTGGCTAAACCATAACACAGCATGAGCAAAATCTCCAATGAAACCAAGATCGGCGTGTTGGCCATCGTTGCCCTGGCAGCGTTGATCCTCGGATTTAACTTTCTCAAAGGCAGCAGCCTGTTCCAGCATACCAAGCACCTTTACGCCGTCTTCGACAATGTGGAGGGCCTGGAAGTGTCCAATGCCGTGCAGATCGATGGCCTCGCTATTGGCAGCATCACCGCGATCAACGAGTCGGACAAAGACCTTTCCAACGGCATCGTCGTGACCATCACGCTCAAAAAAGATGTCCATATTCCCAGGAATTCCACCGCAGAGATCAATTCGGGTTTTATTTCCGCCGCCACCATTGTGATCAACAGGGGCGATGACCGGCAGTTCCTCGAGAACGGGGATACCATCGAGACCAAGAAGAAAGCCAACCTGTTCGCACAGGTACAATCCAGCGTCAATCCCGTTATCCTCAAACTTGGCGGCACGCTCAGCTCCCTGGATTCGCTGATCGAGGTCGTCGGGTCCATGTTCGATCCACGGCTGAAGAATAACCTTAACGCCATCATCGCCAATATGGCCGCCACCTCCGCCGAATTACAGCGTCTGCTGAACACGCAGACCGGCGCCCTGGCCCAGTCGTTGAAGAACATGAACGATTTCACCGGCAATCTGGCTAAGAACAACGACCGGATCACCCATACACTCGATAATCTTTCCAAAGCCAGCGACAGCCTGGCCGCTTCGAGGATACCCCAGACCGTGGCGACCCTTCAGGCGACAATGAACGACCTCCGGTCGGCCATCAACAAAATCAACAGCACCAACGGCTCGCTGGGTCTCCTCATCAACGACAAACGCCTTTACCAAAACCTCGAAAGCAGCTCGCGCAGCCTCAACACACTGCTCGATGATTTCCGCGTACATCCCAAACGTTATGTCAACATTTCCGTATTTGGCAAAAAGGATAAGAGCGGGCCGCTGATGGCCCCCCTGCCGGATTCCGGCGGGTCGAAACCCGTTAACAAATAAGGATGAAGCCAGGTACTGTAGTTGCCGGAATCGTGTGTTGTATCCTGCTGAGCTTCCAGACAAAGGCCCAGGTGGGGCAAGTGGAATTCCGGAAACCCGGCAACGACAGCGTCAAGGTCATCGATATCCTCAGCGACGACAAATACCATTTCAACCAGGTCGACTCCGTCAATTCGACCACTACCCTCGTCGGCCATGTCGGCATCCGCCAGGAAAAGACCACCATCTACTGCGACAGCCTCATCATGTACCCGCACCAGAATTACATCGAATGCTTCGGCAACGTCCACATCAATGACAACGATTCGTTGAACATCTATTCGGACTACATGAAGTACCAGGTGGATACCAGGATGGTCAATTTTCAGAAGAACGTCCGGCTGACCGATGGCAAGGGCGAGCTGACCACCCAGGACCTCGCCTATGACCTCAACCGCCACGTCGGCACCTATGTCAACGGCGGCCGCATCGTCAACAAGCAATCCATCCTGACGAGTCAGCGCGGAGTGTATTATGAAGACACGAAAGACATCCATTTCTATGACGATGTCGTCCTTCGCGACCCGCAATACGATCTCTCCGCCGATTCGCTTCTTTACAACACCCAGACGCAGGTGTCCACGTTCATCACCGAGACCTTCATCCAATTCAAGGACAGCACCCACCGCACCGTGCGCACCAGCTCCGGATTCTATGATCTGAGGAACCATCGTGCCGAATTCGGCAAACGGCCCGTTATGACCGAAGGCTCGCAACGCCTCACCGGCGACAGCGTCCGGGTGGACGATTCGACCGGGATGGCCACCGCCATCGGCAATGCCATTTACATGGATACGACGCAGGGCATCCGCCTATGGGCGGGCGAAATGGTTAATAATAAAAAGAAGAACACCTTTTTTGCCACCTTTCGCCCGCTGATGGCCATCAAACAGGACAAGGATTCACTCTATATCACGGCCGATACGCTCGAGTCGAGACGCCTCGTGGATTTCGAGGCCGATCAGAAACGCCTGGCCTATCGGGACAGCCTTCACCGGATCTATGTCGATAGCCTTGAAAAAGTGGCCGCAGACAGCCTGCAC
>DASZYU010000175.1:0-16796 GCA_035545215.1 Puia sp. | reverse complement strand
TGTCCGACGAGTCTTTTCGGCAAAGTCTGGCGGGCAGGAAGTTCCTGGTCGCAGAAGATAACGAGGTCAATCAGCAACTGATCGACCAGGTCTTGAAAAGGGGAGGCGGACAGGTCCGGCTCACCTCCAACGGAGAAGAAGCGCTTTCCTTTTTGCGGCGCGGGGAAAATTACGATCTGATCATTATGGATCTGCAGATGCCGGTCATGGACGGTTATGCCGCCACCCGGTGCATCCGGCAGGAGTTGCAGCTTTCCACGCCCATACTTGCCATGACCGCCTCCGCTATGCTGGATGAACAGCTGCGCTGCCTGGAGGTAGGGATGAACGATTATATGACTAAGCCTTTCGAATTCGCCGACCTCTACAAACGGATCAATACCCTCCTTGCGCCGGCCTGCCGGCGATGATGATTATTCTTTCTATTTAGTGGCAAAGCCTGCCATATGCTTGCACCAGCCGCAAACCGTCAGCCCGCCGATTCGGGCGTAGCCGGGGCCCGCTGGCCCTTTTTTTCCCTATTGAATATCCGGTGGACAATGATGACGCTCATCAGCATACAGGCCGCGCCGATGAGGAAATGAATGCCGGGGAAAATAAAGGGTGCTCTGTCGCTGGTGAAATACGCAAAGCTGTTGTTCATGATCAACGGACCGATGATCGTCGTGACGCTCATCAGGCTCGTCAACGCGCCCTGCAGCTCGCCCTGGTTGCTGGGCTGTACATGACCCGAGATGACAGCCTGCAGTGAGGGGCCCGCGATGCCGCCAAGACAGTAAGGTACCAGGAAGACGAACATCATCCAGCTTTGCGTGGCGAACGCGAACAGGACCAGCCCGAAGGTATAGAGTGACAGACCGAGATAGATGCTTTTCTCATTGCCCAGTTTGGGGTTGACGACGCGGGTAAGGCCGGCCTGGACACCCGCGATCAGGACGCCGACAACCGTCAGCGAAATGCCGATCATGCCCGGCCCCCAGTGAAAACGGTAGTCGGTGAAGAAATTCCAGTTGGCCTGCACCGATTGGGCCGCCAGATAGATCAGGAAGAAGGCAAAGGACAGATTGCCGATCTCCGGGTGACGGATCAGGAATTTCAGCGATCCGAACGGGTTGGCCCGCCGCCAATCGAAAGCCCTGCGGTTCTCTTTGGACAGGGATTCGGGCAACAGGAAATAACCATAGATGCAATTCAACAGACAAAGGACGGCCGCTCCATAGAACGGCGCACGGATACCCCAGTGTGCAAGGACGCCGCCAAGCGCTGGACCTAACACGAATCCGAGACCGAATGCGGCCCCGATCATCCCGTAGTTCTTTGCACGCTCCGTCGGGTCGGTGCTGATGTCTGCGATATAGGAGCTGGCGGTGGTGAAACTGGCTCCGGTCATGCCGGCAACTATGCGGCCGATGAACAGCCAGCCATAGGTGGGTGAAATAGCGAGGATGATGTAGTCGACGCCGAAACCGAGCAACGATGCCAACAGGATCGGACGCCGGCCATAGCGATCGCTGAGATTGCCGACGACAGGCGAGAAAAGGAATTGCATACCTGCAAACGCGAACAAGAGATAGCTGCCATATTTGCTTGCCTCATTCGCGGGGACGTGCTTCAACTGGACGATCAGGTCGGCCATCACCGGAATGATCAGTCCCCAGCCCATGCAGTCGACGAGCAGTGTGACGAATATAAAGCCCATCGCGGCCTTTTTGGATGTCTGCATAAAACAGCGGTTGAGTTGGTTTGTCCTGGTTTGCGGTATCGACAAACTTACGTTTTTTTCGGATACGTCGCCTGCCGGTCGACCCGGCTTATGAAACCGTGACGGCGCTCCGCGATGCGGGCCGTAAGGCCCACGAGGCAATCGTGATCCCGGTCAGGAACAAAGGGGCGGCGACGTGCCACCAGGGCTTGCCCATTACCGCGTTGGAAACCGCGGCGCCGATCAGATCGAAAACGATACCGGCATAGGCCCATTCCTTCAACACCTGCAGACGGGGCAGTACGATGGTCAGCCCGCCAAGGACCTTCCAGACGCCCAGGATCAGCAGAAAATACGCGGGGTAACCGAGCTCTTTTATGCCGGCAACAGGCGCCCGATCGCCCGATAAATAAAACAACCCGCCGGAGATCATGCAGAATGCGATGAGACCGGTGCTGGCCCAATAGCCGATCTTTCTGCCTCGTCCTTCCTTTTGCGGCGCGCTCCCGTGGGCCTGTTGAGCCGATAGTTTTCGCGCGCGGGGTCTCAATGCGCGAGACGCCATAGTCAGAGCGGCAAAGACCAGCGGACCCCAGCCACTCCCTGTCTGTCCCAGGATAAAATGAGAGGCCGCGGCGCCCGTATATACGAAAAATAGACCCGCATACGCCCATTCCCTGACCCGGACAAAGCCAGGGATGATCAGAATAATGGCGGCCGGCAATTTCCAGGCGCCCAACAAGCTCAGCAGATAGTGCGGATATCCCAGGTGATCGAAGACATTCCGCACGAAGGCATTCCGGACCAGGTCCCATTCGGCCCCGGTGGCGGTTTCCAGGAAAATGATCGACGTCGTCACCCAATAGGCGATCGTACGAAGCAGGGGGCGTGTTCCCGCGGTGATTTTGATCGTTTGCATGGCTTTTCCTGAACAAGGATTGAAAAGCCGGGAATTGGACAGCAGGGGGGAATTTTTTTACCGCCAACCCAATCCGGGTGCTACATGTTTCAAAATTGAAGACAGGATGTGTACATTGTACTCGACGCCTAATGTGTTGGGTATGGTCAATAGGAGCGTGTCCGCTTCGCGGATGGCTTCGTCCTCCGCCAATTCGCGGATGAGCCGGTCGGGTTCCCCGGCATAGCTTCGCCCAAAAATAGCGCGGGTATTCTTTTCAAGGATGCCCACCTGGTCCACCGTGTTGTTGTCCTGCCCGAAAAGATACCTGTCCTGGTCGGTCATCCATGCAAAAATGGACCGGCTCACCGAAACCCTTGGCTCGCGCTGGTGCCCGGCTTTTTTCCATGCTTCTTTGTACAACCTGATCTGCTCTGCCTGTTGTACATGGAAAGGCTTTCCGCTTTCGTCGATCTTCAGGGTAGAACTTTGCAGGTGCATTCCATTCTCAGCCGCCCAGACCGCGGTGGCGTTCGAACCGGCCCCCCACCAGATGCGTTCCCGAAGTCCGGGGGAATATGGTTCCAACCGCAACAAACCCGGTGGGTTAGGAAACATCGGGCGCGGGTTAGGCTGGGCAAAACCAATGCCTTTCAATTTATCCAGGAACTGCAAGGCTTTTTTGCGTCCCATGTCTTCGTCTGTTTGACCCGCGTCCGGCGCGTACCCGAAATAGCGCCAGCCCTCGATCACCTGTTCGGGTGAACCCCTGCTGATGCCCAATTGCAGTCTTCCCCGTGAAATCAGGTCGGCCGCGCCGGCATCTTCCACCATATAGAGGGGATTCTCATAACGCATGTCGATGACGCCCGTTCCGATCTCGATCTTACTCGTTCTGGCGCCGATAGCGGCAAGCAAAGGGAAGGGAGAGGCCAGCTGTGCGGCAAAATGATGCACCCGAAAATAGGCCCCGTCCATACCGATTTCCTCGGCAGCGACCGCCAGATCGATGGACTGCAGCAAGGTGTCGCTCGCTGTACGGGTCTTGTAGGCCGGATGATTGGACCAATGTCCGAACGATAAAAATCCTATCTTTTTCATATTTGCCTTTTCGATGGTCAAAAAACCACTGCAAAGGTAGGAAGAATGGGGGAGAGAGATGGTCCCATCTGCTTCAAACAAAAACCCCAGCAAAGCTGGGGTGCAGGGATGATGTCTTGCGGAGAGAGAGGGATTAGCTTCGCTGATCCCCAGGGGGAGGGGCTTAAGACTTCGTCCCTGCACCGGGCGGCTATGGCCGCCCTAGTTTGTTGTTTTCCGCATCTGGTCCGAGTAAACTCGTCCCATCTGCTTCAAACAAAAACCCCAGCAAAGCTGGGGTGCAGGGATGAAGTCTTGCGGAGAGAGAGGGATTCGAACCCCCGGAAGTTTTACCTTCAACGGTTTTCAAGACCGCCGCAATCGACCGCTCTGCCATCTCTCCGGGCGCAAAATTAGGGGCTGGAGAGGAAGGCGCAAAATAGACTGACGAAAACCGCCGAAGCCAGACTGATGAACGAGCCAAAATAACGTGGCGGACGCCGGCAAAACAGGGTTGCGGACCGACGCGCGAAGGGTACTGTGCCCGAACGGTCAATTGTTTTTGGCGGCAGCAAGGCCGGTACGGACGGTTGGCCAAAAGCGGGCGATTTGCGACCCGCTTCGTAAATTTGCGGAAATCTTCCGGTTTGAAGCATCTGCGGGCAGTCAATAAGTATTTCTGGAAATATCGCTGGCGGTTCTTGCTGGGCCTGGTCTTCATCATCCTTTCCAACTATTTCCGCATCCTCACGCCGCAGGTGACCGGGTATGTCGTCAATTCGGTGGAGGCCGAGCTTCGGCAGCACACGCATACTGCGGGACCGTCGCAGGATACCACCAACTATGACATCCTGGTCCGGAAATTCATCCGGGGCATGGATGTGCGGCATTCATCGTTCGGCCAAAAAGTGGTCATCTGCGGCGTCACGCTGCTGGTGCTGGCGCTGGTCAGCGGGGGATTCCTGTTTCTGATGCGGCAGACCATTATCGTGATGAGCCGCCATATCGAGTACGATCAGAAGAAAGAAATATACGACCACTACCAGCAGCTGGATACCAATTTCTACAAGACCCATAGTACCGGCGACCTGATGAGCCGGATGGCGGAAGACGTGAGCCGCGTCCGCATGTTCACCGGACCGGCAATCATGTACCTGGCCAACCTGCTGGTGACCATCGGGTTCAGCCTGTTCTTCATGCTTCGGAAGGACGCCCTGCTGAGCCTTTATGTATTGACCCCGCTGCCGATCCTGGCGATCACCATCTATTACGTCAACACGATCATCCACAAACGCAGCGAACATATCCAGGCGCTGCTCAGTAACCTGACGACGAACGCGCAGGAGTCGTACAGCGGCATCCGGGTGATCAAGTCCTTCGTGCAGGAGCAGGGTATGCTCCGATTTTTCAGTCACAACAGCGAAGAATACCGGAAGAATGCCGTCGGCCTGGCCAAGGTGGAGTCGATCTATTTTCCATCGATGGGCCTCATGATCGGCTTGAGCACACTGCTGACCATCATGATCGGCGGCATCTATGTGATCTATGGCCGTCACAACACCGACCTGGGAACGATCGCCGAGTTCGTCATCTACATCACCATGCTGACTTTTCCCGTCAGCGCCATCGGATGGGTCGCCAGCATGGTCCAGCGGGCCTCCGCATCGCAAAAGCGGCTGAACGAGTTCCTCGACACGCAGCCGACCATCAGCAGCCCGCCCGGCGCCGTGGTGCAAGCGCTGCAGGGAAACATTTGCTTCGAGGACGTGGATTTCACTTATCCCAATACGGGCATCCATGCGCTGAAAGGGTTCAACCTCCAGATCCGTAAAGGCGAAAAAGTCGTCATCGTCGGCAGGACGGGCAGCGGCAAGACCACGGTAGCCCAACTGCTGCTGCGTATGTATGACCCCGATAAAGGCAGGGTTCTCATCGACGGGACCGATATCCGTCGTCTCGACCTGCAGGACCTCCGGCGCCAGGTCAGCTATGTCCCGCAGGACGTTTTCCTGTTCAGCGATACAGTGACGGGCAATATCCGGTTTGGTCTGGACGAGGCGGACGAGGACAAGGTGCGTCTGGCCGCCCGCTACGCCAGCGTCGATAAGGAGATCGAAGGGTTCTCAAAGGGCTATGAAACCCTGATCGGCGAGCGCGGGGTAACGCTCAGCGGCGGGCAGAAACAACGGATATCCATCGCCCGGGGACTCGTCAAGGACCCCGAGATCATCGTGTTTGACGACTGCCTGAGCGCCGTCGACGCCAAGACCGAAAAAGAGATCCTGGGTAACTTATATCAGTTTTTACGGCAAAAGACGGCCATAATCATTACCCATCGCATCTTTTCTTTGTTTGATTTCGACCGTATCGTCGTGCTGGATGAGGGAAAGATCGTGGAATCGGGCACCCATCATGAACTCATGGCGCTCAATGGATACTACACCTATCTCTATGAGCAGCAACAGGCTGAGAACAGCCCCGCTTAACCCGGCGGCTACTTTGTTCCGCTTCGGAAAATACCGGCGGGAACGATGGTTCCACCGACCGGACAAATTCGCCTCAATTCGTTACTACAATTGTCGTCGAAATTTTGCTAATTCGAAAACAATACTATATTTGTGACTGCCTTGGTCGACTGTAACGCGGCCGATCCGGGTAAAACAGCAGCGCAGTGCGGAAGATGCGCTAATTTTCTGAGAGTGGATCTTCCGTGCATCATTTAGTAATTTTTATCAGAAAAAAAATCTTTTGTGGCGTACGAAAACAACGACAAACGAATGGAAAGCGTCTACAGCAAAAGGATTCGTGCCGGCAAACGCAGGACGTATTTCTTCGATGTTAGGGCGACCCGTAGCAACGACTACTATCTTACAATCACCGAGAGCCGTAAGAAGTTCAACGAGGATGGCTATGACAGGCACAAGATCTTCCTGTACAAGGAAGACTTCAACAAGTTCCTGAAAGCATTGACCGAAGCGGTGGACTATGTTAAGACGGAGTTGATGCCCGATTTCGATTTCGACGCTTACAACCATGATAATGTCGCCGAGAATGACGGCACCTACCAGGAAACTGCCGTCAGCGAGGAAGTGGTGGAGGACGACGTTCGTCACTCGAATGTAGCGCCCGGGACTTCTCCGACGCCGACCGGCGAAGAGGTCGATAAATGGTAATACCCTGTTATCCGCCAACCGATGTGACCCTTGCAATGCAGGGGTCTTTTTATTTGGTCCTTCGGCCAATGGACTGTGGCCCGTTTTGCGGCCTTCGGGCTTTTGGCCTGGGTCAGATGCAGGCTTTCGGCCAAGGGGCTTGCGGTCCGTCTCCATGTCTTCGGCCAAAGGATGGCCGGTCCGTCTGAAGTCTTCAGTACAGCAGGCGCGCTTTCACCTTTAGCAGATATTCGCGTGTTGCACGACCGACGGGCGACCGTTGTTCACCGCCGGGTATACGCAAGACCGCGCCCCAACCCGTCACAAAGCCGGCGATATGCCAGCCGCTCTTTTTCAGGTATTCGAGGCTCCATAGGAAGGCTGTCGTCAGGAAATACGGCCACGGCAGGTATTTCCAGGCCACTTTGCTTTTGTTTACCCACATTCCCCGCAGCTTTTCGCGTGGAGGAAGCCGGCCTTCCGGCGATTCCTTGTGCCAGACCAGCACCCTTGCGTCATAGCGGATGGTAAAACCTTTGTCGAGTGCCCGGTAGCTCAGGTCGTACTCTTCCATGCCGTAAAAGAAGTTCTCGGGATAGTAGCCGGCCTCGTCGAAAACGCGGCGCCTGATCGCATGCGCGCATCCCGAAAAATAAGCCGTATCGAACCAGGGCCAATCCTTTCGTTCGGCGAATCGTTTGTGCGGGAAAGCGTTCACCTGCAGCCGGCCAGTCGACAGATAGTAGATTTTGAAAGCGGCAATGCCGACTGCGGGATGCTCTTCGAAAATAGAGGCTATCACGCCAAGGGCGTCCGCGTTGCGGAACAGCGCGTCATCGTCCAGAAAGACGAGTATGGGAGCCCGGCTAAGCGCGACGGCATAATTGCGGCCGCGGGAGACTCCGAGGTTCTCGGGAGCGACAACATAGCGAAAAGGCAGGTCCGGATGAGCCGCGATGAAGTCCTCCACGATCGCGTAGGAGATCGTGGACCGGTTGTTGACGATGATGACTTCTTCCACCAGCCGGTGAAGATCCTCCAGACTGCTGATATTGCCTGCGAGGTCCAGTGCGTCTTCGGGGCGGTTGTAGGTGATGATCACCAGGCTCAACGGCTTCATATCGCGAGTTTATGCCCTGTTCTCACCCGGTGTCTTAGACCCCGGTGCCCCGCGTCTGCGCCACTCCCTGACCAGGCCGGCTATCAGCAAGCCATAGATCATCAGGCTGAACCAGGAGTTGAGCATCATGCCCAACCGGTAGGAGTGGGGTTCGAACCGGAATTCGATGGTATGTTGTCCGGCGGGGACCGCCATGCCGCGCAACGCGTAATCAACCCGGATGTAATCGCTCTTCTTGTCATCCAGGTAGACATCCCAGCCCTTGTCGTAATAGATCTCGCTGAAGACGGCGAACTGGTTCGTTTTTGCCGAAAAGCTGTAATCGATCTTATCGAGATCGTTCTGTACCAGTTTGAGCGACGCCGTGCTGTCGGGCACCGGGGCAAAGGGGATCCGGGCAGCATATCGCTGCTGAACGATCGCTGTGTCCCGAACGTCGATGCTGTCGAGCGCTTTCATTTCTTCGTCGCCATTCTTCACGTAGTGAATGGCTTTGACGAGCCAGCACGGACCGAACGCGGCAGGGTTGAGACGCGCGACGGGCTGCCCGGTGCGCGGATCCTGCTGAATGAAATATTTTGTGTTCAGCATATTGTACACCTGCATGTTGCCTTTCACCAGCTGGTTATAGATGAGGTCCTGGTAGAGGCCCAATTTTGCAGGCGAATAACCGCCGAGCGAATTATGGAAGGCCGAAGCGCGTGCGCTTTCGAAGGGATTGCCTCCAGTGCTTTCATCCATCACCCGGAAATTCTTATCGGGGTCTGCGTTGATCTGCTGATCGGCAGCAGTAGGTGTCAGGCTCGATTGGATATCGGCAGGATCCTGGAACGAATCGGGGCTGAGATAGCGGGCGCCGACGGCCATCAGGTCGTAGGTACTCAGGAGCAGCACTCCGGCCATCAGGACAACGGGTTTTATCTTTTTACGGATGAAGAGGGCGACGAGCAAGGCCGCGAGCCCCATGAAGACGATCGAACGCACCAGATCGGAACCGGCCATCGAGCGACGATCCTCCTGCAGGGCGCGCATCAGGCCGCCGGCGGTGGCCGAGGCCTGTTGCTGTATGTCCGGGGTCGGTTGCTTTCCCTGGGAAAGCTGTTGCACCTTCATTTGCGTGAACCGGTCCTTCAATTGTCCGTCGTTGACACCGGAGAAACTGGCCGAAAAGTAAAAGCCGGCCAACACGACGACCAGGGCGCCGGTGATATATCCCGCCAGCTTGAATTTCTTCCACAACGTAGCGGTATCCCCGCCGACGGATACCAGCTGTTGAAGACCCAGCGCCGCCAGGACCGGAGCGGCCAGTTGCGGCAGCACCAGCGCCTGTGAAGGGGCGCGGAACTTATTGTACAGCGGCAGATGATAGAAGAGGAAATCGTTGAATGCGGCAAAATTCTTGCCCCAGGCGAGAAAACAACCCAGCACGATCGTAGACAGCAGCCACCATTTGGACCATCCTTTGATGAGGACAAGCGACAGAATACATAGAAAACAAATGACCGCACCGATATAGACCGTGCCCATGGTGAACATCTGGGATCCCCAATAGGCATATCCGTTGGCGAATTGGATGCCGGTATCTTCCGGGATGCCCATGTCCTGTGCGAGGCGATCGGCCAGTTTGGAATCTTCTCCAACACCCGTCCTGTCGCCGTTGCCGCCCCCGTAGATGTTGGGCACTGCCAGCGTCATCGTTTCTCCGATGCCGTAGCTCCATTGAAAGGCATAGTCGATGTCGAGACCGTTCTTGCCTTCCTGTTTGCTGGCGTCATTGGTCATTTCCGTTCGGCCGCCCCGCATCGTTTCCTGCGTGTATTCCTTGACAGGAAGCGTATCACCGAGACTGGTACCGAAACCGATACCGCAGGCGACGATCGCAAGTCCAATGGGCAGGACCAATTCTTTGCCTTTCCCCTCCCGGATAGTCTGGATGGCATAGCAAAGCGTGAGGAGGCCCATGCAAATAACGGTGTAATAAACGATCTGCAAGTGCTGGCTCACCAGTTGGGCGGCGAAGAAGAGCGCCAGGAGGCCTGTGCCCCACAGGTATTGCCGACGGAACAGTAACAGCAGGCTGGCGATGACGGCCGGGGCGTAACTGATCGCCAGCATCTTGGTCACGTGCCCGGTGGCGATGATCACCGGGTCATACGAGCAGTACGTATACGCCAGCGAGGCCATGATCCCGATCCATGGATTTACCCGGAGCACCGACATCAGGATATAGAAACAAACGCAGGCAACGAAGAAAAAGCTGATGGGCTGAGGCAGCCCAAGCGTCATGACCGTCGTCAGGTAGCCAAAAGTGACCGGTGTTTGCCCCGAGATGGCGATAGTATAGGCCGGCATGCCGCTAAACGCGCCTTCCGTCCACAAGGGGAAGTGCCCGTTCTTTTCCTTGTAGTCGAAAGATTGCTGCGCCATGGCCCTCCACTGTTCTACATCGGTCTGTCCAACGACTTTGCCCTGCAGCGCAGGATGACAATAAACGATGGACACGATCAGGAATACGGCGATCGCGATAATATGGGGCAATGCTTTTTTCAGGAACTGGGAATTCATACGAACATGCGGGATTATTCCCGGCAAAATAATGGTATTTTAATGGTATTTTGCCCTGATTACCTGATTTTTGGTCAAATATGCGGCTGATCCAATTTTTATCACGGCTGGCCTTTATCTGCAATATTTGCTTTCTGCTGGCATCCTTCACACAATGGATACCTGCGCCGCCCGAGAACGCGCTCTTATCCGACATCATCGTGCTGGGGTACCTGGGCGCCCTGGTCGTCAACCTGATCGTCAACCTCGCGATCGTCATCCTTTTCGTCGCCGGCCGCTTGCGGAGAACCGGGATACCGGGTTGGCTGCTGATCGTTAATTTTGTTTTTTTTATCGTTCAAATTGTACTCCTGGTCCTCAATCGCCATCTATCATGATTCAAAACATACTAAAAGACCGGCCGACAAAACTGTTGCTGGGTTTTACCGCTTTCTTTTGTTGCAATGCGCTGATCGCCGACGCCATCGGGACCAAACTGTTCTCGCTGGAAAAATTATTCGGCGTTCGACCAGCCAACTGGACCCTGTTCGGCCAGGGCGGTCTGGGCTTTACGCTCACCTGCGGGGTGTTGTTATGGCCGCTGGAGTTTGTGATCACCGATATCATCAATGAATTCTATGGGCCCCGGGCCGTGCGGCGCATCTCGTATACGGCGGTGGTGCTGATCTCCTACGCTTTCCTGATGTATTTGATGGCGATCCACGTGCCGCCGGCCGATTCCTGGATCGCCAGCAGCGCCGAACAAGGGGTTACCAACCTTCAGCATTCTTTCAGCGCCATTTTCGGATCGACCTCGCTGATCATCATAGGGAGCATCGTAGCCTTCCTGGTGAGCCAGATGGTCGATGTTACGGTTTTTCACCATATCAAGAAGCGCACCGGTCACAAACACCTCTGGCTTCGCGCGACGGGCTCGACGCTGGTATCGCAACTGGTGGACAGCTATATCGTGTTGTTCATTGCCTTCAGCCAGTACTTTACCTGGCAGCAGATACTTGCGGTGGGCATGATGAACTATATCTACAAATGCGGCGTCGCCATTTTACTGACGCCGTCGATCTATCTGATCGAAGGCAGCATCGAGCGGTATGTCGGGCATGAGACCGCGCGGAAGATGAAACTGGCGGCCATGGGGCAGGATGAGCCCGAAACACCGATCCCGACCGCAGGGTAGGTCGCGGCGCAGCCCTGACCGCGTCTGCGTGGTTGCGGTTCAGACCGCGCCGGGCACGGCCATCTCCATCACATAGTCATTCATGAAATAGCCGTTGCCGATGGGCACGTCTTCTTCCTTTATCACGGTGAACCCTATCCGCTCATAGAATTCGCGCGCCTTGTTGAAGCGGTTGACATTCAGCCTTAGCGTCCTGGCTCCTTCCGGCCGGATCTCTCCGAATACGAACTGGAGCACGGACCTTCCCAGTCCCTTTCCCTGCTGACGGGGAAGGAAATAGATCTTGTGCAGTTTGACCACCTTCGGTTCGCCATGCACTTTCGCCCACGATGCAAAGCCGATCGCCTCTTCGCCTTGCTCGACGATGATAAAGCGGTGGTGCTCGTCCACCATCTGGCGGCGAAGCGATGTGGGGCTGTAGAACAGCTGCATCATATACCGCAATTGTTCGGAAGAAAGTATTTTTCCGTACGTATCGGGCCAGGTCTGCTGAGCCAAAAAACCGATCGTATTGATGTCATCCAGATCGGCCGGCCGGATCGACACCGGTTCATCCATCCTTTTCACGCTGGTATTCGTTGGTTTTTAATCGTTTTCAATATCCTGCTCGGGCACGGTCCTGTATGTCCGCAATGCGCGCATCGCCAGTCTCACCGCGATGTAAAACGTCGCGAACGCGCCGAAGGACAGGACACTCGTCGACAGGTATTTCCTGGCTTCCCGGTTCTGTTGCAGGAACACGAAGAAATCAAAGCTGCCGTGGAACAATACCGCAACAGCCAGCCCCTTTGCCATCAGCCGGAACGAACGATGTCGTACGAACCGGCCCAGGTTCCGGGAATCCTTAGCGACAGCCGCCACGGATGGTTCTTCCCCGTGCGCCGTCTTCACAGGAACATGCGTCCCCACGAACTTGGCGCGACCCACCGGGTATCCCATGAGGACGGCGAACGCGGCGTGCGCGGGGATGGCCAGGAAGAAACGCGAAACGCCCGTCTCCAGACCGAACTGCCGTACATACTCGATGTTTTCAACCGTGGCAAACCCCATCCCGATGGCCACACAAAAGACGACCCCGTCGAACGGCTGGCGAAACACCGTCTTGGGGTAGGCATAGAACCGCAGGACCAGGAACTTGCTGCCTTCCTCGCTGAAGGCGACGACCCCGAATGCGTACCAAATATAGGACAGAATGGAATGACGCCAAGGTTCGACACGAACGTCCACGGACAACAGCTGGATGACCAGCGGCGGAACGGTGGCCAGGGCGCCGAGTAGGAAAGAAGTGATCATAAAGCGCGCCGAGGTCTTCCCCATTCTGTTGAGGGACCAGATGAAAATAAAAATGGCGATTCCGGGGGCGATGGCCAGCGCGAGTAAAAACATCCCTTAAAAATAGTGCAATTATTGATTGGGAGGCGCCGCCGTCGAATCCTGAAAATAATAGATCGCCCCGTCGCTGAAATGGGTTTCCCGGACCAGCGGCTTGCGCGCTTTTATAAAGTCGATGCTGATGAGATCGGTGTTGACTGCATCGTCGAACCAGACGACCGTGAAACGGTCCGCCTTCAGCATATAGCGGATGTCCTCGGTATTGTCTTTGTGCGGCAGCAGATCGGACCGGACACCGGCAAGAAACCAAAGGCCTTCGAAAGCGTCCGAATAGAGGGTTCCCATGCGGGGTATATTTTCCAGTGAATCGCGGTGCTCGCGGACGAAAGCCATCGTCTCGGACCGGCGCCAGGTATTTTCGGTATATCCCGGGATACCGGCGTCATGGATGCCGCTCCAGTTCTCCTGGAAGGTCTGTCCCTCGCCGGCGAGAAAAAAGACGGCGGCGGCCACGCTGAGCAAAAGTCCCGCCAGTCTCCGGCGTGGAGGATTGCGCCGGAGGGCGCCGGGTATCCAGCAGGTGCTTCCCCAAAGCCAGGGCAGGAACAGTGGCGACAACAAACGGCTGTCCAGCTGCTGAAAACGGGATACCGTCGCCGTGAACAGGATAAAAGCGGTATAGACGACGAAATAGCTCAGTGCAATGGTATCGTAGGAAAAAAAACCGGTCTTTCGGACCAACCGGTATAGAAAGATGCCCGTTATGAAGAGGATGAAAAAAACCGCTACCGCGGTGGCTGCCTGGTAGGTGTCGCTCAAAAATGGCAGCCAGTCGCAGATGACGCTGCCGAAATCGTGGACGTTGAGTCCGAACGGGGTGACCCCCGGCTCCCGGTAACCGGTGAGCGTTCCGGTGACGCGCCAGTTTCGATACAGGTTGAGCGTAAGGAGGAGGATAGACAGCAGGCTATACAGCGTGATATGGCCCAGTTTCCTCCGGCCCCACCGCAGCCCCCTGTCGCAAAGCATGAGGAAGCCGCCCATGCCCGCCAGGCTGACGCCGGCATAGCGGGTAACGCAGGCCAAACCGGCGATGGTACCGATGAAGATCAGCCAGCCCATGGAATGCGTCCGGAAATAGTGATAACAGCCGATCATGAAAACGAGCGAGAGGACCAGGAAAAGCGTCTCCGACCAGATCATCGAATAGATTTCCAGCAGACAGGGGCTAACGGCAATGATTACCAGCAGGATGACCGTATAGCCGCGCGAGCGGTGGAGAAAGCGGTTCATCATCCGGCCGCAAAGAAGGATCAGCAGCGCAAAAAGGAGGCCGTTGAGCGCGGGGCCGAAGGCCATTACCCCACGGCCGGTCAGGAATTGGATGCCGGCGAGAAAGATAGGGTAGAAGGCCGGGAAGTCCATCAGCGGCATGTCGGTAAAATCGTTGATGGCTGCCTGGTCATGAATGTGCTGGGCGGTGCTGATGTAGACGATCGAATCGGGCGACACGCCGATGCCGCCATATGCGCAAAGGGCCTGGATGATGAAAAACCCGGCGATGGCCACCGGGACGGCGTCGAGGTCGCCGGATGCGAACAAGGAACGGAGGTTACGCTGCATAGATTTGATGCGAAAATACCGTAATTTGAGCCAGTTGTAAAGTGTAAACCAAAAAGCGGACCCGCAAACCGAATGCCCCTGTTACGCCTGCTTTTTATCATCGCATCGTTGCTGTTGTCGACGGGCATTTCCGCACAGGTGTTCGGCGGCAACCCTCCCTCGCTGAAATGGCGCCAGCTGAATACCGATACGGCCCGTATCCTCTTCCCGGTCGGCCTGGATTCCGCGGCGCAGCAGGTGGCAGCGATCATCCATCGGCTCAGCCGGACCACCTTGCCTACGATCGGTCCTGAGCAGCGAAAGGTCGATATTGTCCTGCAGAACCAAACCACGATCTCCAACGGCTATGTGAGCCTGGCGCCTTTCCGCAGCGAATTTCAGCTTACGCCCCAGCAGAACAGTTTCGATCTCGGGAGTCTCCCCTGGCAGAAATTACTGGCCCTCCATGAATACCGGCACGTTCAGCAATACAACAATTTCCGGGTCGGTCTGTCCAGCTTCTTCTATTATCTTTTCGGCGAAGAAGGACAGGCCTTTGCCAACAGCCTGGCGGTGCCCAATTGGTTCTGGGAGGGCGACGCCGTATACCAGGAAACGTTGACCAGCGACCAGGGCCGTGGGCGGCTGCCGTACTTCTTCAATCCTTACCGCTCGCTGTGGGCGGCCGGCAAGCGGTATTCGTGGATGAAGCTGCGCAACGGCTCGCTGCGCGATTATGTACCCGATCACTATCCGCTGGGTTATATGCTCGTCGCGTATGGCCGTGAGCGCTATGGAGACGAATTCTGGCGCGATGTGACGCGTGACGCCGCGGCTTTCCGTGGGCTTTTTTATCCTTTCCAAAACGCGGTCCGCCGGTATGCGGGCATATCTTTCGGCAGGTTTCGCGCGGAGGCGCTGAACTTTTTCCGGAAGGCCGCAGCGCAGTCATCGACAGCGGCGCCGGCTCCGGGCGTGGCTCCTTCCACCGCCGACCAATTCGCGCAGGAGCACCGCCATTTTTACGCCAACGAGGAATTTCCGCAATTCGCAGGCCATGATAGTCTGCTCTATTTGCAAAGCAGTTACCGGAGGATCCCGGCATTCGTCCTGCGCGATCTGGTCACCGGGCGCGAGACGCGGGTCGGTAACCGGGCGGTGTCGATCGACAATTATTTCTCTTTTTCGGGCGGGCGCTTGGTGTACCCGGCTTATGAAACGGACCCGCGCTGGGGATGGCGGGACTATAGCGTGATCCGGATGCTCGACCCTGTTACCGGGAAGGACTGGCGACTCACGAAGCGGAGCCGGTTTTTCGCCCCGGATATCTCCCCGGACGGACGGCGGATCGTTACGGTGCAGGAAGCGACCGACGGTTCGTGCACGCTCTATTTGCTGAGCGCCGGGGACGGCAGCGTGATCCGGCGGTTGCCCAACCCGGATGGGCTCTTTTACACGTACCCGAAATTCTTCGGCTCGGATGGTATCATAACGGCGGTGCGCGATCGCCGCGGCGAGATGTCGCTCGCACTGGTGGATGTGGGAGCAGGAAGGACCCGTTATCTCGTGCCGTTCAGCTACGAGACGATCGGCTTTCCGTCCGTACGCGGGGACACCGTTTGGTTCACGGCTTCGCGGGGACGCGAAGACAGGATCTATGCCTGGACGGCGGACCGCATTTTCCGCGTCCTGCTGCCGCACGGCGAACCGATCACCGGTCAATACGAATTGCAGGCCAGCGGCCTGGGGCGTTATGCCTGGAGTAACTTCACCGCCGTCGGTTATTGGATCGACACGACCGATGGACCGCAACTTGAGCCGGTCGGGGCGGACGACTGGGCGCGCGGTTTATCGGTGCAGGGCATTGACTCGCTCAATAGCGGTCCTTCGGGGTTGCTGGACCGGATCGAACCGGCGCACTACGCGGAAACCAGATATCCCATTAGCTCGCATCTCCTGCATTTCCACAGCTGGCGCCCGTATGTCAACGATCCCGACTACCAGCTCTCGCTGGTCAGCGACAACATCCTGAATACCTTCGAGACGAACCTCTTTGCGGGTTATAACCGCGATGAGCAATACAAGCAGGTCGGCGCAAGCGCGCTTTATGGAGGTCTTTATCCTTTCCTGGACGCGGGCTGGAACTATACCTTCGACCGGAATGCGCGGTA
>DASZYU010000174.1:0-18656 GCA_035545215.1 Puia sp. | reverse complement strand
GGGCCGGTGGACCGGATGGCGACGGGGGGCCTCTATAACGGTATGCTGGCGCCGTTATGGCCGTATACGGTGAAGGGCGTGTTATGGTGGCAGGGCGAAGTCAATGTAAAGGAGGCGTCGGCGTATGGAGCGGTTTTTCCGGCGCTGATCAATGACTGGCGTGGTCATTGGGGAGAACCCAATCTGCCGTTCGTGTATGTGCAGCTGGAGGGACATGGGCTTGTGGGGCCGTGGGAGGACAGCGCGGCGCAGGAGCCGCCGCAGGAGAGCCAATGGGCGCAGCTGCGGGAAGCGCAGCGTTCAACGATGGCCTTGCCCGGTACGGGGATGGTGGTCGCCGCCGACCTGGGTATTGTAGACGAAGCGCATCACCGCCGGCTGGAGGAGATCGGCCGCCGGTTGTTCGTGGACGCGGAAACGGTGGCGTACGGCAAGGCGAACCAGATTTGGACGGGTCCGCTCTATCGCTCGATGAAAGTCCACGGGGACAAGGTCCATCTCAGCTTTACCGATGTCAATACCGACCTGATCGTGAAAGGGGGCGGAGCGCTCCGGGGTTTTACTATCGCGGGTGCAGACGGAAGGTTTGTTCCGGCGAAAGCCGAAACGGATGGGAAGAAGGTGATCGTCTGGAGTGAATCGGTCGCGAAGCCTGTTGCGGTCCGTTACGGATGGGCCGACAACCCTGCGGGGATCAATCTGTATAACCGTGATATCCTTTTCAAGGACGGTTTGCCCGCGCCGCCTTTTGCCGCGCAGATGAAGTAGGGAGAAGACAAATGTAATCGGTTACATTAAGTGCCTGTTTTTTCCTACATTAGCTGAAAATCAGCAGCTCTGCTATGAAAAAGACTATACTGCTCACGACGATCGTTTGTTTTCTCTTTTCCTGCGCGAGGTCGCAGGCCTGGTTGAACCCTTCGTTGCCCGTCGAGACGCGGGTGGATGATCTTATCCGGCAAATGACGCCGGAGGAAAAGGTTTACCAGATGATGAATACGGCCCCGGCGATACCCCGGTTACGCGTACCCGAATATGACTGGTGGAACGAAGCATTGCATGGAGTGGCCCGGTCGGGGGTTGCCACGGTGTTCCCGCAACCGATCGGCATGGCGGCCACCTTCGATGACAGTCTCGTGCACCAGGTGGCGACGTATATCTCGGACGAGGCGAGGGCGATGTACAATGCGGCGGTCAAAAAAAACTACCGGACGCGGTTTGGCGGGTTGACTTTCTGGACGCCCAATATCAATATTTTTCGTGATCCGCGGTGGGGAAGAGGACAGGAGACGTATGGAGAGGATCCCTACCTCACCTCCCGAATGGGCGTTGCGTTGGTCAGGGGGCTGCAGGGCGACGATCCCAAATACCTGAAAGTGGCTGCGTGTGCGAAACATTACGCCGTACACAGCGGACCCGAGCGGCTTCGTCATCAGTTCGACGCGGTCGTGTCTCCGAAAGATCTGTGGGAGACCTATCTGCCGGCGTTCCATGCGCTGGTCAACGCCAAGGTGGAAGCGGTCATGTGCGCGTACAATCGCACGGACGGCGAGGCGTGCTGTGCGAATACCTATCTGCTGGACGACGTATTACGCAAGCAATGGGGGTTCAAAGGGCATATCGTATCGGACTGCGATGCCATTGCCGATATTTACGAAGGGCATAAGCTCGTGAGCAGCAAGACCGGGGCCGCGGCGCTGGCATTGCAGCGCGGTGTGAACCTGAACTGCGGGGACACCTATCTTTCGCTGATCGACGCGTTGAAGCAAGGGCTGGTGACGCAGAAGGAGATCGACAGCAGCCTGGCCGTCCTGCTGCGGACGCGGTTCCGTCTCGGTTTGTTCGATCCGCCCGGCTCGAACCCGTATGACCGGATACCCGAGACCGTTATCAACAGTCCCGAGCATCGCGCGCTGGCGCGTAAGGCGGCGGAGAAGTCGATGGTCTTGCTGAAGAATAACGGCGCGTTGCCTTTGTCCGACGGGTTGAAAAAATATTATGTCACCGGTCCCAATGCGGCGGCCGTAGACGTCCTGTTGGGCAATTATTACGGCGTCAACGACCGGCTGGTGACGATCCTGGAAGGGCTGGCCGCGCGCGTGCAACCCGGAAGCCAGTTGACCTATCGGCAGGGCGTCCTGCTCGACCGGCCGAATGTGAACCCTATCGATTGGGCATCGGGCGAGGCGCAGACCGCAGATGCGACGATAGCCGTGCTGGGCATCTCGGGGCTTCTGGAGGGCGAAGAAGGTGAATCGCTGGCTTCTCCTTCGTTCGGGGACCGGCTCGATTACAATATCCCCAGGGCGCAGATCGACTATTTGCGGAAATTGAAGCGGGGCAACCCGCATCCCGTCATCGCGGTGATCACCGGCGGCAGCCCGATGAACCTGTCGGAGGTGCAGGAATTGGCCGATGCGGTACTGCTGGTATGGTATCCCGGCGAAGAAGGCGGGAATGCCGTCGCGGATATTTTGTTTGGCAGGGTATCGCCTTCGGGCAAATTGCCGGTGACTTTCCCGAAATCGTATGACCAATTGCCCCCGTACACCGATTACGCCATGAAGGGGCGGACTTACCGGTACATGACGGCGGAACCCTTGTATCCGTTTGGCTTCGGTTTGAGTTATACTACCTTCTCGTATAGTGATCTGCACATCTCGAAACCGCTGATCAAAAAGAACGAGCCTGTGGAGGTGAATGTGACGCTGACCAATACGGGGAAGTATGCTTCGGACGAAGTGGCGCAGTTATACGTCACGCATGAAGGGCTTGTGAATGAGCCATTATTCGCGTTGAAAGGTTTCCAGCGCGTATCTTTGGCGCCCGGCGCCTCGATGCGGTTGCATTTTACGCTGACCCAGGAGCAGCTGTCGGTGGTCGACGAGAAGGGCCGGACGGTGGTCCCTGCCGGAAAGGTGCGGATCAGCGTAGGCGGTTCGCTGCCCGGCGCCCGGAGCGAGGAGCTTGGCGCCGCAAAGGCCGTGGAGGCGGAATTGGAGATCGGGAAATAACGAATAACCAAAGAAATCATGGGAAGTGTTTTTTTGATGGAAGAGACGATGCGTTGGTATGGGCCGAAGGATCCGGTTAGTTTGTGGGATATCCGGCAGGCGGGTTGTACGGGGGTGGTCACGGCGTTGCATCATGTGCCGGTCGGCGAGGTATGGACGGTGGAAGAGATCGGCAAACGCAAGGCAGAAGTCGCGGCCGCGGGCATGCGGTGGACCGTGATCGAAAGCCTGCCCATACACGAGGATATCAAGAAACAGACGGGCAATTACCAACAATACATCCGAAATTACCAGGAGAGCCTTCGGAACGTGGCGAAATGCGGGCTGGAGGTCGTGACGTATAATTTTATGCCCATTCTCGACTGGATGCGAACGGATATCTCGTATGAGATGCCCGACAGGAGCAAAGCGTTGCGGTTCGAGAAATCGGCTTTTATCGCTTTCGATCTTTTCTTGCTGAAGCGGCCCGGCGCGGAAAAGGATTATACGCCGGAAGAGACCGCCAGGGCCGAGGGCAGGTTGAAAACGATGAGCGCAGCGGAAAAGGAAACACTGTACCGTAACACGCTGCTGGGATTGCCCGGCAGTGAGGAGCGGTTTACAGAGGAGCAGATTCTCAACGCTTTGAAGACGTACAAAGACATCGATGCTGCCCGTCTGAAAGAGCACCTGTTTCATTTTCTCAGGCAGGTGGTGCCCGTAGCGGAAGCGGCAGGGCTGAAGATGGCGATCCATCCGGACGATCCGCCGTTCCCGATACTGGGGCTACCGCGCATCGTCAGCACCGAACGCGATGCGCGCGAATTGATCGAATGCGCGCCGTCGCCGGCCAACGGGTTGTGTTTCTGCACGGGCAGCTATGGCGTCCGGGCGGACAACGATCTGGCGGGAATGGTTCGGAGGCTGGGCGACCATATCCATTTCATTCATCTGCGCAGCACCAAACGGGATGGGGAGGGGAATTTCTTCGAAGCCGATCACCTGGGCGGCGACGTGGATATGGTGGGCGTTATCGCGGAATTGCTCGAAGTGCAGCGGCGGCGGCGGGTGTCGCTGCCCATGCGCCCGGACCATGGCCACCAGATGCTCGACGACCTGCACAAGACGACTTATCCCGGGTACAGCGCCATCGGGCGGTTACGGGGTCTGGCGGAGCTGCGCGGGGTGCAGCATGCGCTGGCACGGGGAGTGCGGTAGGCCGTGTTGCGGTCGCGGATTGGAGAAGGGAGGGATGCCCTATGGCGGCGATACCCCTGCGGATTGGTTGAGGTGAGTGACGGCCGGGCGGCGCGGAGAGCGGGGAAGTAAGGGGTACCCAATGACGGCGATAAAAGGTTAATTAACGGGTAGGCGGTTCGCCCGGTAGTCGGTAGATTGCAGCGGTCAACAACTCTGCTTATGTTACGAACCATTATCGGCCTTCTTTTGCTCTTATCGACATTTACCGTGTTTGCGCAGCGCCCCGAGTATGGCGGCAAGCTGAAGCCGGAACAAGCCAATGTCGACATCCGACATTATACCATCGACCTGGCGCTGGACATACCGGATCGCAGCGTCGCGGGGTCCACTACCATCCTTTGCCGGTTGGAAGAGCCGGCGACGGGGCTGCTTTTCGATCTGATGGACTCCTTTCTGGTCAGCAGTGTGCAGGTGAACGGCAAAGCGGCCGCTTTTACACACCGGGATCATGAACTCCATATTACCGCGGGCAATCCCTGGCCCGCCGGTCCTGTCACGGTGAAAGTGAGTTATGCGGGACACCCGATGATCGCTAAGCGGCCGCCGTGGGACGACGGTTTCACCTTTACAACGGACAGTATGGGGCATCCCTGGGTCGCCGTTACCGCGGAGGGCACCGGCGGCAAGATCTATTTTCCTGCCAAAGACCATCCATCGGATGAACCGGATGAAGGCATCGACCTAACGATCACGGTGCCCCGCGACCTGGTGGTGGCCGGCCCTGGTCTGTTGCAGGGCGTTAAGCGAAAAGGGAACAAGAGCAGCTGGCATTGGAAGACCAATTACCCGATCAACAACTACAGCATTGTCTTCAATGTCGGCGATTATACCGTCGTGAGCCGGGAATACACGACGGTCGACGGGCATAAGGTCCCGATGCAGTTTTACGTCCTGAAAGAGCATGCGGACAAGGCGGCGCATCACCTGGACATGCTTGCCCGTTTCGCGCGGGTGAAGGAAAAATATTTCGGAGAATATCCCTGGGTAAAAGAAAAGATCGGCATCGTCGAAACGCCGCATTTGGGCATGGAGCACCAGACGATGAATGCGTACGGGAACAAATTCCGGTATACGGTGGTCGGCGGGCAGGATTTCGACGGGCTGATGAACCATGAATTCGGTCACGAATGGTGGGGTAATAAGGTGACCGCGGGGGATTGGGCCGATTATTGGATCCATGAAGGCATCGGCACATTTGGGGACGCGCTGTATACGCGCGACATGGAAGGTGAAGCGGCTTACGAGAAATACTTCCAGCGCATTGCACCTCGCATCGGGGACGGCAAACCGGTCGTCATGGGTAAGGATATCACCGAGGATGTTGCCTATCATCCCGACATTTATCCGAAGGGCGCTTTCTTCATGCATACGCTGCGCTATGTAATCGGGGACAGCGTCTTTTTCCCCGCCCTGAAACATCTGGCTACGGACAGCAATACGACGTATACCCATACGGTGAGTACAGCGGATGTAGAGCGACTGTTCAGCAAAGCGTCGGGTACGGATCTTTCTCCGCTGTTCCATCTTTATCTTTACACGACGGACAAACTCGAAATAGAGGTTCGGCAGACGGGGCTTACGCAATACCAGGTCCGGCTGATGAACATGGACATGCCGCTGCCGCTGGACATTACGACGGACAAGGGCACACGGCGGGTAATCGTCGACAAAAAAGGAGCGACCGTTACCAGCGAGACGATGCCGCTGATCGACAGCCGCGTTTTTTATCTGAAAAAAGTTATTTATGAATAAAGCTATGTTCGATAAACGGGTCTATGCCGCAAGAAGGGCCCGGTTGAAGACGGAGGTCGGAAAGGGAATGATCCTGCTCCCCGGTAACGAAGAAAGCAGTATGAATTATCGGGACAACCTGTATCCTTTTCGCCAGGACAGCAGTTTCCTCTATTTTTTCGGATTGGATAAACCGGGTCTCACCGGCATCATCGATATCGACAATGACCGGGAGGTTATCTATGGCAGGGACCTGACGATGGACGAGATCGTTTGGACCGGGCCGTTGCCTACGCTGGCCGAACAGGCGGCGGCAGGGGGCATTACCGAGACGCGGCCGCTGACCGCGTTAGCCCCGGATATCGCCGCGGCGAAGGGCGCAGGTCGAACGATCCATTTCCTGCCGCCATACCGGCCTGAAAACATCCTGAAGCTGAGCGCCTGGCTGGGTATTGCCGGCGGCAGCGTGGCCACGCATGCGTCAGTGCCCCTGATCAAGGCTGTCGTAGCACAGCGGTCCGTCAAGTCGGCGGAAGAAATTGCGCAGATCGAGGAAGCCGTCAACACCACTGCCGCCATGCACCTGGCGGCGATCAAAGGTTGCCGGGACGGAATGACGGAAGCGCAGCTGGCGGGCGGGCTGCAGGGGATCGCGATCAGCGCGGGTGGCAACCTGGCCTTCCCGACCATCCTGACGGTCAACGGGCAGGTGTTGCACAATCACTACGGGCCCACGGTCATGCGCGAGGGCCGTATCGCCATTTGCGATGCCGGTGCGGAGAATGCAATGCATTATGCGGGAGACATGACGCGGACCTTCCCGGTGGGAAAGCGTTTTACCACGGTGCAACGGGAGATGTACGATATCGTGCTTGCTTCGCAGCAGGCCGCGATACAGGCATTGCGTCCCGGTGTCCTTTTCCGGGATGTGCATGCGCTGGCGGCGCAGAAATTGGTCGAAGGTCTGAAGGCCGCCGGCGTCATGAAGGGCGATCCGGCTGCTGCGGTCGAGGCAGGCGCGCATACGATGGTGTTTCAATGCGGCCTGGGACACATGATGGGGCTGGACGTACACGACATGGAAGACCTGGGCGAAGAATATGTGGGTTATACCGACACGCTGAAAAAGAGCAAGGAATTCGGGTGGAAATCGCTGCGGCTCGCGCGGGCGCTGGAACCGGGATTCGTCGTTACGATCGAGCCGGGACTCTATTTCATTCCCGAGCTGATGGACCAGTACCGGGCCGAAAAGAAATTCATGGATTTCATCAACTACGACAAATTGGAGGCGTTCCGCGGGTTCGGCGGAGTCCGGATCGAGGAGGACCTGCTGATCACCGAAACGGGGAGCCGGTTGCTGGGCAAGCCGCTGGCGAAGACCGCGGACGAGATCGAGGCGCTCAGAGGGTAGGGAAGCGGGCGGCAGTGGCGTTGGGCATGGGGGCGCTGAGCGGGTGAGGGGCAGGCGTTTGGGGTGTCGGGGTTGGGATGCCCAGCGGGTGAGGGGCAGGCGTTTGGGGTGTCGGGCGTTGGGATGCCCAGCGGGTGGGGGCAGGCGTTTGGGGTGTCGGGCAAGCGTGGCGTTCAGGGCGTAAGCGCAGCGTAGTCCCCGGGGTAGTCGATATCCTTCAGGACGTGATCGGAGGGCATGGCGACGCGGAGATGGTGTCCCGGGTTCGAGCGGACGAGGGTCTTGCAGCCTTCCGTTTCCGGCTGAAGGAGAATATCCGAGCGGTAGGCCGCGGAGAAGATCACGGGGTTGCCCGTCTTCCCCTGAAAGTCGGGCAGTACGATACAGCGGTCGTCCAGGAGGTGCCGGGCGCGGAAGGCGGACGAAAGTAGCGTATATTCTTCCGGGGTGATGAGGACCATGTCGGCGAGACAGATCATGTAGCCGTCGCCGCCTGCAATACTGACGCCTTTCTGGATCGAGCTGGTGAGACCGGTATGCGCGGCGGAGTTATGGATGAACCGGACGGGAAGCGATTGCAGGGCCTTTTCCACTTCGGAGGACTGGTGACCGGTAACGACGATCACCTCGTCGACGGCGGCCGAGAGCAGGTGTTGTGCGACAGCGGCTACGACGGTGATGTCCCGCCAGGGCAGGAGCAGCTTATTGGCGGCGCCCATGCGCCTGGAGAAGCCTGCGGCCAGAACGATGGCGCTGATATTGATCATGAGAGGGAGCCGGTGGACTCCCAATTTACAACAATAATCCTTAGCTTAGCACCCAAGCGAAAATCATTATGTCCCGACTCCTGCCGACCTGCATCGCCCGAATCGCCGTGTGCTGTCTCCTGCTGCCGGTCGGAGTACGGTCGCGTGCGCAAGTTCCGCCGCCTGTCCAGTCTTCCGTTTCGTCGCAACCTCCTTTCTGGAACGAGATCGCCGAATTCAAGCACAAGGACAGTCTGCAGCATCCGCCGTCGAATGCGATCCTGTTCATCGGCAGCAGTTCGTTCCGTAAATGGACCAGCGTTCAGGCGGATTTTCCCGGTTATACGATCATCAACCGGGGATTTGGCGGGTCGACGTTCGATGACCTGATCCGTTATGCCAAAGACATCATTTATCCTTATCATCCGAAGCAGGTGGTCATCTATTGCGGTGACAATGATCTGGCGGGCGATCGAAAGATGACGGGAAAGAAGGTGTACCGGCGGTTCGTGAAGCTATACGACATGATCCGGAAGCACCTGGGAGACGTGGATATCGTTTTCGTCTCGATAAAGCCGAGCCCCAGCAGGGAAAAGCTGATGCCCGAAATGGAAGAGGCGAACGACCTGATCCGGAATTTTATCGCGCAACGGAGTCATGCCGCCTTCGTGGATGTCTATCACCTGATGTTGAATGCGCGCGGACGCCCGATGGATGAGCTCTTTATCGCCGACAAGCTGCACATGAATGAGAAGGGCTATAAGATATGGCAACAAGCTCTTTTGCCCTACCTGGACAAATAACGCCGAAGTGTCTCTGACCTACAAGGCGGTCCGGGCGGCCGCGAGGCATCCTATTAAGAAATTGTAATTTCTCGGGCGGCCCGAAGTTGATACCTAAGATACGTAGAAATTTGCGGATTAATTCGTCATTCGTTCAGTAACTTTATTACTGTACGGTTGTTGTCGATGGTAACTAAGCTGCTCGCGTATGTCGACGTCTGCCATGCCGCTAAGAAAAAAAATACTTTTCATCATCGGTTCGCCCAACCAGGCCAGCCAGATGTATCAAATAGCCTCGTTATTACCCGATTGCGAGTGTTCCTTTAGCCAACTTTACAGTAAACATCCCGTCATAAAGGCGGTCACGCGGACGGGTCTTTTGGATACGACCATCCTGGCGGGAGAATTCAGACGCAAGGGGGATGCATTTCTCGAAAGACACCGTCTTCGCAATGATTATGCCCGGTGTGTCTATCACCACCAATATGATCTCGCGGTGTTGTGTACAGACCTCCTGGTGACAAAAGAATTGCGCCGGATGAAAACGATCTGGGTACAGGAGGGGATGACGGATCCGGTCACGGTTTGGGGAAAGCTGACGTGGCGTCTGGGACTGCCAGGTTATTTTGCGGGGAATACGGCCTTCAACGGCGGCAGCAATATCTGCGATGTGTACTGCGCGGCTTCGGACGGATACCGCGAGCAGTTTGCGGCATATGGGACCGACCGGCGCAAGATCGTCGTGACCGGTATTCCGAACTACGACAACGCTGCGGCATTCCTGAGCAACGATTTTCCGCACAGGGGATACGTGCTGGCGGCGACATCGGACATACGGGAGACCTTCAACAAAGACGATCGTCCGGCGTTCATCCGGGATTGTCTGCGGATAGCGGCGGGGCGGCCCCTTGTCTTCAAATTGCATCCCAACGAAAAGAAGGAGCGGGCTGTTGCGGAGATCAGGAAATGGGCGCCATCCGCAGTCATCTTTACAGAGGGGAATACCGAACATATGGTAGCGAACTGCGATGAACTGATCACGCAGTATTCTACCGTGGTATATATCGGGATAGCGTTGGGCAAGAAGGTGCATTCCTATTTCGATGTGGAGCGTTTGAAGAAGCTGGCGCCCATTCAGAATGGCGGAATGTCCGCGGGTTTGATCGCGGATGTATGCCGCCGCTATGTCGAATTCAGGGGCGGGAAGGAAGAATTCTTGCGGATGCTGCAAACGGTCACCATTTCAAAAGCCTTACATGAGCGAGAAAGATCAAACGATCCTCACCATTATTCAGACCAGGGTGGGGTCTTCCCGGTTGCCCGGTAAGGTGTTGATGCCTTTACGGGGAAAGCCTTTATTCGTCCGGCAGGCGGAGCGGGTTGCCGCTGCGCGTCTGTGCGGCCGGGTGGTCATTGCAACCACGACGGATGCCGCGGATGATGCAATAGAGGCTGTTTGCCGGTGCGAAGGGTTGGACTGTTTTCGTGGTCATGCCACGGACGTCCTTGACCGGCATTACCAGGCTGCGTTGCAGATGGCGGGCGATGCGGGTGCGTTGCGGATGGCGGGCGATGCGGGTGCGTTGCGGCCGGCGCGCGATGCGGGTCCGGAAAAGCGGCGCGCGCAGGCGGTGGTCAAGATCCCGAGCGATTGTCCGTTGATCGATCCGGCCGTCATCGACCGTGTCATCGGATTTTATCTCGATCACGAGGAGGAGTACGATTTTGTCAGCAATCTGCATCCGGCCACCTGGCCCGACGGTAACGACGTGGAGGTCATGCGGTTTTCGGCATTGGAGCAGGCCTGGCGGGAAGCGCGGCGCCCGATGGAGCGAGAACATACCACTCCCTATATTTGGGAACGACCGGAAGCTTTCCGGATCGGGAATGTGACCATGGAGGATGGCCGGGACCTGTCGATGAGCCACCGGTTCACGATCGACTATGCCGCGGACTATGCGTTTATCAGCGCCGTATTTGACGCGTTGTATCCGGCCGATGCTTTGTTCGGCGTCGGAGATATCCTGGCATTGCTGGAAAGAAATCCGGAGCTGTATGCGATCAACGCGCGTTTTGCAGGGGTGAACTGGTATCGCCATCACCTCGACGAACTGCGAACGGTGAGTGCGGAACAAACCAAACAATTATAAACCGATGCCAACCAACAACGCAATCGATATCGAATCGCTGCAATCGACCGCGATGCGGGTCCGGGAACGGATCATCCGGCTGTCACAGGGAGGCGGTTGTTTTATCGGGGCGTCCCTTTCCTGTGTCGAGCTGATGGTTTACTGCTATGCGCACGTGATCCGCCGGGAGCGGGGTGATGGCCCGCAGCGGGATTATCTTTTTCTTTCGAAAGGACATGACGTGCCGGCTCTGTACGGGACATTCGTGGAGATGGGATGGCTGGGGGCGCACAGGCTGGATAATCATTTGTCGACCCAAGACAGCATCTACTGGCATCCCAACAGGAACATCCCGGGGGTGGAATTCCATTCGGGTTCGCTGGGACATCTTCCTTCGGTGGCGGCCGGGGTCGCGCTCGACTGCAAGCTGCGCGGCGGCGACAACCGGGTAGTGGTGATCACGGGCGACGGCGAGCTGAACGAAGGTTCGGTTTGGGAGACCATTTTGGTGGCCCATGCTTATGGGTTGGACAATTTGACGCTCGTGGTCGACCGGAACCAGTTTCAGGCCAATATCCGCACGGAGGAACTCATACCGCTGGAGCCGCTGGACGAGAAGTTCGGCTCCTTCGGATGCGAAGTAGTGCGTGTGGACGGACATGATCTCGGGCAGCTGGCAAAGGCCTTCGCGGGGCTGGAGCAGGGCGGGGGCAAGCCGCGTGTCATCATCGCGGACACCGTGCGGGGCAAAGGATTGCCCAGCATCGAAGCGAGGGCGGACCGGTGGTTCTGCTCGTTCACCGCGGCCGAGGTGGAAGGGCTGCTGGAAGAGTTGCATGGACAGGCAAAGGCGGCGCTCGAATCGGAAACCCTTATCGTACGATAAACAGACGATTATGACGTATGAAGAGCTATTGCTGCAAACGGCGTTGGAAGACGAGCGCATCGTGGTCATGACGGCGGAGAACAGGGCGTTGGTGCGGAATGCGCCCAGGGTCCTCGGGTCGCGGTTCGTCGACACGGGGATTACCGAGCAAACGATGATCGGCATGGCGGCGGGTCTGGCCTTGCGCGGGCGTATTCCGATCGTCCATGCGCTCGCGGCTTTTCTCACCATGCGCGCCTTCGAGTTTATCCGGACGGATGCGGGCATTGCGCACCTGCCCGTAAAACTGAGCGGGTATATTCCGGGTTTTCTGTCGGACGGCAACGGGCCGACGCATCAGGCGATCGAAGACGTGGCGATCCTGCGTGGGATACCGGGAATGGAGGTGTATTGCCCGGCCGATGAGGCCGACCTGGTGGGTATGTTGCCGCATATCTGGCAGACGGCTGCCCCCGCGTATGTGCGGATCAATCACCGGAAAGGGAGCTATTCGCACTCGCCCTACCGGCCGGGGAAGGCGGAGATCGTCGCCGAGGGCAGAGACCTCACGCTGTTGGTGTATGGCTTTCTTTTCGAGAACGCCTTGCGAACGAGGGACCTGCTGGAAGCGGCGGGTTTGTCGGTCGGCCTCATCAATCTACGGTCGCTGAAGCCGGTAGATGAAGAAGTGTTGCTGCGTGTCGCCGCTTCGCCGGGACGGCTGGTGACGATCGAAGACCATCTTCAGACGGGCGGTCTGTATTCGATCGTGGCGGAAGTATTGTTGCGTCACCGGATGACGGCGGACGTGCTGTCTCTCTCGCTGGGAGAACGCTGGTTCAAACCGGGGTTGCTGGCACAGGTGCTCGAAAACGAAGGGTTTACGCCGGAACGGATGGCGTTGCGGATCAAGGACCACTGGACGGACCTGGTGCCGGCGGGGACCGGAACGGAAAATAAAAATTCACTTATATATGCCCAATAAGATTGCATTCAACGAGGATTACCCCGTCATCACGACGTCCGACGACCTGTACCGGAGGGCGTTGCCGCTGATGGCGCCGGTGACGCAAACGCTGGCCAAAGGTCCGGGTCAATATGTCTGCGGCGTCGCGCCGAAATACCTGAAAAAAGGCAAGGGCGCACATGTCTGGGATGTCGACGGCAATGAATACATCGACTACAATATGGCGATCGGGCCGCTGTCGCTCGGGTATGCGTATCCGCGTGTGGACGAGGCGATCATCGCGCAGCTGAAGGACGGAATCACGTTCTCGATGATGCATGAGCTGGAGGTACAGTTTGCGGAGCTGATCCATCGCGTGATCCCGAACGCGGAATCCATCCGGATCAGCAAGACGGGTGCGGATGTGACCAGCGCGGCCGTCCGGGTGGCCCGGGCGTATACCGGGAGGAATAAAGTGCTTTGTTGCGGTTATCACGGGTGGCATGACTGGTATATCGCCGTCACGAGCCGGAATGCCGGCATACCGGAGGCGGTAAAAGAGCTGACGGCCACGTTCGATTACAACGACATCGAATCGGTGAAGCAGGCATTGGACGGAGATACGGCCTGTGTGATCCTCGAGCCCTTCGTGTTCGAGGCCCCGAGGAATAATTTCCTGCAGGTGCTGAAATCGGTGTGCGAGGCGAACGGGACGCTGCTCATCTTCGATGAGATGTGGACGGGCTTCCGGATCGCGGTGGGCGGAGCGCAGGAGTATTTCGGCGTGACGCCGGACCTGGCCTGCTATTCGAAGGCGTTTGCCAACGGGATGCCGGTGTCGCTGCTTGCGGGGCGGCGGCCGATCATGGAACTGTTCAATGAAGAGGTGTTCTTCTTCACGACGTTCGGAGGCGAGGCTTTGTCGCTGGCCGCCGCAGTGGCCACGATCCATGAGATGATTGAGAAAGACGTTCCCGCCTACCTGGCAGAGAAGGGCCGTTTGCTCAAAGAGGGTTATAACGCGCTGGCGCGCGAACTGGGCGTCGACGGTTATACGCGATGCACCGGTTTCGACTGCCGGTCGCTGGTGAGTTTTGACGCTTCGGCCGGGAACCCGCTGGAGCTGAAATCCTATGTACAACAGGAACTGATCAAGAGGGGTGTCCTTTGGTCCGGCTTTCATAACATGAGCTATAGCCATACGGATGCCGATATCGAGTACACGCTGAAAGCCTACCGCGAGGTGCTGGGATTGCTCAAAGAAGCGGTGGCCGATGAGGCGGTGGCGGCCCGCCTGAAGGGAAAGCCAGTCGAGGCGGTGTTCCGGAAGGTCAGCAATTTCAATATGAAGCCGGTAAAGGCGAAATAGCCAGGGATGGAGCTCTTCTCGTTGGATAATAAGGTTGCGATCGTTACCGGAGCTTGCGGGTTGCTGGGGACGCAGCATTGCGAAGCGCTTTCGGCCGCGGGGGCGAGCGTGGTCGTTGCGGATCTGGATGAAGGGATGTGCAGCAGCGTGAGCTCGCGGCTCGGCGACCGGCATCTCGGGGTCGGAATGGATGTGACCGATCCGGCATCGCTGCGATCGGCGCGGGACCGTATCCTGGAAAGATATGGCCGGATCGATGTGCTCGTGAACAATGCCGCGATCAACGATATGTTCGAGAACCCGCAGCTCGCTGGGCGGCAATCGATGTTCGAGCATTACCCGCTGGAGCTGTGGGACCGGTCGTGGAAGGTGAATGTGAGCGGTGTATTCCTGGCGTCGCAGGTGTTGGGCGGCGTGATGGCTGAGAAAGGGTCGGGCAGCATCATCAATATTGCGAGTACTTATGGGATCGTTGCGCCCGATCAAACTATCTACAGGGACGGGGACGGTGAGCAAACGTTTTACAAGTCGCCCGCTTATCCCGTGACCAAATCGGCCGTGATCGGCTTTACGAAATTCCTGGCGGCCTATTGGGGAAACAGGGGCGTTCGCGTCAATGCGCTCTCGCCGGGGGGTGTGGAGAACAGGCAGGAAACTTTTTTTAAGAACAATTATTCGAAAAAGACGCTGCTGGGTCGCATGGCGGCGCCATCCGACTATAAAGGTGCTATCGTATTCCTGGCCAGTGACGCGTCGGCTTATATGACGGGGGCCAACCTGGTTGTAGACGGCGGATGGACGGCAATTTGATCGATGACAATGAACACAGAACAATACAAAGAAAAGGCACTAAAGATCAGGCTGTTGCTGACAGACGTAGATGGCGTGCTCACGGATAACGGCGTTTATTACGGCGAAAATGGGGAAGCGCTAAAGCGATTTTCTATCCGTGACGGCATGGGCGTCGAACGGTTGCGGAAGCTGTGCGCTATCGAGACGGGGATCGTCACGGGCGAATTGTCGCCGTCGGTGACCATGCGCGCGGAAAAGCTTCGGATCACGCAGCTGCACCTGGGCGTAAAAGACAAACACGGAAAACTGGAACAGATCGTTGCGACAACCGGCATCGGTTGGGACGCGGTCGCTTTTATCGGAGACGATGTCAATGACCTGGAAGTATTGGAGAAGGTGGGTCTGAGCGGCTGTCCGGGGGATGCGATGGAGCCGGTTCGGCGTATCGTGCATTACCGGTGCAGCGCAAAAGGTGGCGACGGGGCATTCCGCGAATTCGCGGAATGGATCATTTCCATGAGGGATGGCAGGAGCCATGTTTAAATCTTAAATTATGAATAGCATCCTGAAAGACAGCGGTAGATCGTTCCAGGTAAGTCCGGGGCGTGCGATCGGTGCCGGGCAACCCGTTTACATCATCGCCGAGATCGGCATCAATCACAACGGCTCGCTCGACATTGCCATGCGGCTGATCGACGAAGCGGCGGCGGCTGGCTGCGACGCCGTCAAATTCCAGAAGCGTACGCCGGAGGTCTGTACGCCGAAGGATCAATGGCACCTGGAACGGGACACGCCCTGGGGGCGGATGACCTATATCAATTACCGGAAGATCATCGAGCTGGGTTTTGACGAGTATACGGCGATCGACGCGCATTGCCGGGAGAGGGGTATCGATTGGTTCGTCTCCTGCTGGGACGAGGAGTCGGTCGATTTCATGGAACAGTTCAACCCGGGTGTTTATAAACTCGCATCGGCCTCGCTGACCGATCATTCGCTGATCGCGCGGGTAAAGCAAACGGGAAAGCCGTATATCTTATCCACCGGCATGTCGACCATGGATCAGATCACGGCCGCAGTGGATACGTTCGGGACGGACAACCTGCTGATCGCGCATTCGACCTCCGCCTATCCCTGTCCGCCGCCGGAGTTGAACCTGCGAATGATCAGGACGCTGGGGCAGGTGTATGAGGGAATGCCGATCGGTTATTCGGGTCATGAGACGGGCCTTGCGACGACGATCGCCGCGGTAGCGATGGGCGCCTGTTTTGTGGAGAGACATTTCACACTGGACCGGGCGATGTGGGGGTCGGACCAGGCAGCCTCGGTCGAACCGCAGGGCATGCAGCGGATGGTGCGGGATATCCGGGATGTGGAACTGTCGCTGGGCGACGGCATCAAACGGGTATACGACAGCGAACTCGGGGCGATGCGGCGGCTGAGAAGGTCGCAGGCCCCGGCGGCTGTCATCTGATGACGGCACAGGGTGCAAAATATGCAAACCATCGTTTACTATACCACCGGACTGCTGGTGCTCAGCGTGTTCGTCTTTATCTGGTTCGAACGGAAGTTTCCCTATAAGCCGGGTATGCCCGTATTCCGCGAAGGATTCTGGGTGGACCTCGTCTGGTATACGTTTATACAGAGCTACTTCCTGAAGATATTCATCTTCGATTATATCATAACGCCCCTGGATCACGTCTGGCATTTATCGCCGCGGCACCTGGTCGGTTCCTGGCCGTTGGTCTTGCAGGTGCTTTTCTTCCTGGTCATTCATGATTTCTATATCTACTGGTTCCATCGTGCCCAGCATCATTCGAAATGGTTGTGGCGTACGCATGAAGCGCATCATTCGAACAGGGAAGTGGACTGGCTGGCCGGGACCCGGTCGCATTCGCTGGAAATACTGATCAACCAAACCGTGGAGTTCGCGCCGATCGTTCTTTTAGGCGCCAGCCCGGTCGTGGTCCCTGTGAAAGCGCTGATCGATGCGGTATGGGGAATGTATATCCATTCGAATATCGACGTCCGGTCGGGAAGGTTGCAATATATCATCAACGGGCCGGAGATGCATCAGTGGCATCATTCGGATGACCGCGCCGTCTTCTATTCCAATTATTCGACTAAATTCGCCTTATGGGACTGGATCTTCGGAACCGCCTATCTGCCGGGCCGCAAGAAACCGACGCGTTACGGTTTGCCCTATGACTACCCCAGAGATTATTTTCTTCAACATTGGTTTGCGTTCCGGAGAGTGGATGAAAAGCGGATGGTGCGCCGCTGGTCTTTGTTCCGCCGGTATTATTATTCGCGGCCCCGGGTCGTGCGTTGGCTTTTGGACATCGTCAGACCTGAACGGCAGCGTGTGGCGCGGGTCGGAGAAAGGTCTGCGGGCGGCGGATCGGGCATAGGGCAGGCATCGGCGGCTGTCGGCGGGCAGGATTCGGCGAGTGTGTGCCGGCCGGAATCGGCGGTGCTCCGTGATGATGAGTCGGCGGCTGTCCGTGGGCAGGATTCGGCAATTCAGCATTAAAGCAGCAATATGGCCTGGTTGTATCTATTTCTGGCGTCGTTGTTCGAGATCGCGTGGACATTCTCTTTACGGTTCCTGAGCATCAAAAAATTCAAGGCCATACAATGGGGCAGCCTGTTCAGTCAATCGGCGAACTGGAAGGCGCTGGCGCCGTTCATCGGCTATGCCCTGTTCGGGTTGGGCAACGTTTATTTTATATCCCAGGCAATGAAGGATATACCCGCGTCGACGGCGCTTGCCGTCTGGATGGGCACGGCGCTGGTCGGCGTCAAACTGATCGAGATCATCTTTCTCAAGACGCCTTATGATCTATGGCAATTCCTCTATATCGGGCTGATCCTTATCGGGATCGTAGGATTGAAGCGAATGCCGTGAGTCGCCCGCGGGGCGATGATGGGGACGGATCAGAATTTGGAAAAGCAATCCCGATTTGGGACGGTTCCCATCAAAAACGCTGTTTGTTGACTATTGATAATCAACAGAATGTCGATTGGTATGCCAATTGTTTTCTTTTCACCGACCGCGGCTAACGGATCAAAGGCGGCGGAGGACGGAAACACTAATCTTTACCCAACATTTGAAATTATGGCATACGCTATCACCCAGGAACAAGAGGCCAGCCTGTTGAAGACGAGGATCACCGAATTGCAGAGTGCGTTGTTTTTTACCGAAAGCAAATCTATCGTCAAGCTTCCGACGCATGTGGTCTCCGATGTGGAGTTGGATAGCGAAGGGCAGATCTGGTTCGTGATTCCGAAACCTTCGATGCATATTGAAGCCTATGAGCGTGAGATCCCGGCGAAACTCGACTTCTTCAAGAAAGGGAAAGATTTCTTCGTCAAAATAAGGGGTATCGCCTATTTGCAGGCGGACGCCAATGAGGCTAATGCCAATGCTGCGTTGTCCGACGGTATGCGCCGGCGGATGAATGAGGAGACGGTGATCACGGTGAAGGTGAAGATCGAAGATGCGGACCTCGTTGACAACAGCCCGAAGACCTCTCAGAGCTGGTTCCAGATGAGCAGGTCGCAATTGTCGAGCTGGTTCTTCTAAGGAGAGACCCGACGGCCCCTTACCGGGCCCATAAAAAAAGCATACTGCG
>DASZYU010000173.1:0-3889 GCA_035545215.1 Puia sp. | reverse complement strand
AAGAAGAACATCAATTTGGTGCTGGACAGCGTGAGTTCGAAATTGGGCAATACAAGGACCGTGTGCCGGAAATATTACGTGCATCCCGGACTCATCAAACTGTATGAAGACAATACGCTCGTGAAGTATTTGCGGGAATTGGACGCTACGACCGAAGATCACGAGGACCATGCGGGGCTTTCACCGGAAGAAAAAGTGCTGATGAAGATCCTGAGGCGCTATATCGCCGTATAGCGGTCGGCCCGCATGCTTCCCGTGTGGAACCGGGCGGCGCCGGTTGGCTCGCGCGAAGGACTGAGCGGCTGGTTCAGGCAAAGGACCGCGGGCCTGGTTCACTTGTAGAGCTTTTGGCATTTGGTGCAGAAGAATGCGCGGCGTTTTCTTTTTCCGAGGTGTCTTACTTTGACAAAAGGGATATGGTCACGGGGACAAATGGTTTTGGCGTGCGCCAGCCAATGTTTTCGCAGCACGAATGCTTTTTTCCATTCCAGGAAATCAAAACTATAATTGCGGGCTTCGGCGATCAGTTGGGTCAGCCTGCGGGGAGGAAGGGCGCCTATACGACTTTCGGGATGGACGCGTATCCGGAACAGTACTTCGTTCTTGATGATGTTGCCGACGCCGGCAAAAATGTCCTGATCGAGCAGGGCATCGGCGGCCAGCTCGTCGGGGCAGGCCTTCAGCTTCTTCCGGGCTTTGCGCGGGTCCCAGGAATCGTTCATCACGTCGGCGCTCCAGTCGTATTGGGCGTCGATGTCGCCGTCTATGATCTTTACCGAGCACGCATAGAAATACAGATCGCCCGTCTTGAACTTGAGGTGAAGTCTTGGCGAGGGTTTCGTTTTTTCGTCGATGCTGTACGAACCGAAGAGCATGAAGTGAATGCGGATCGTTCGTTTGGGCAGAACGATCAGGAAGTGTTTGCCCCAGCTTTTGAACGCGATTATTTTGCTTCCGGCAATGCCGGTCAGATCGACTTTGGTATTACCGGCCACCTCCAGGATCTTTTTGCCGCTGAATTTTCGTGTCTGTTCTTTCAATATGACGATGGATGGACCTTCGGGCATACGACTGCGTATGCAAAGGACGAACCCCCCGCGGGGGCGGTTTGCCGGTTGGGGCGGCGTGCGTGAAGGGGCCGCGCGGATGTTGGCGGGTGGTTTGCCGGTTGGGGCGGCGTGCGTATATTTACCGGTATGGAAAAGATGTTGGTAACCGGCGGGACCGGGCTATTGGGTTCGGAAGTCGTCAGGCAGTTGCTTTCCCGGAATTTAAGCGTGGGCGTTCTTACCACGCAAAAGGATCCGGAATTGCCCGGACGAGTCGCGATCTATCGCGGAGATTTGCGCACGGGCGCGGGACTGAAAGAAGCGTTGGACGGCGTGCGGGCAGTCATTCATTGCGCCAGCAACTTCGGCGCGTTTGACGATACCGATATCCGGGGCAGCACCAATCTTTTAAATTCCATGGATGCATCGCGACCGCCGCACCTGGTCTATATTTCGATCGTAGGCGTCGAGAAAAGCACTTACCCATATTATCGTGCCAAGCGTCGTGTCGAGGAGACGATCCTGGAAAGGCGCACTCCTGCTACGATCTTGCGGACGACGCAATTTCACGATTTTGTACTCCGTATGATCGGACAGATCCTGGACAGCAAGGATGAGGTTGCGTTGGTGCCCGGGGGCATCCGATTTCAATCCGTCGATATACGGGAAGTCGCCGCGAAACTGATCGGGATCGCTGATTCGGCGCCGGCCGGATTGCTGCCGGATTTTGGCGGTCCGGAAATCCATCGTTTCGAAGACCTGTTCAAAGACTACCTCCGGGTATCCGGGTCGCGGAGGGCATGGAAGCCGTATCCCGTCGAGGGGTTACGATACGACAATTTTCGAACCGGCGTCAATATCGTTCCCGACCATCGGGCAGGGAAGATCACCTGGACGGAATTCCTGGCGACAAAGTTTCAGGGAGCAGGCGGATAAGTGGAAAATCCCGGTGCGCCGGGGGCGAACAATATGGCCGCGGCTAAATAGGCGAGATCGTCTATCTTTAGCCGACAATGCCTTTGCTATGAAGAAAATTGTCTTTTTCCTTGCGATCGCTGCTCAGATGGGGGCACGGGCGCAAGGTCCGGCCCAGGGCCGCTATCCTTTTCAGAACTCCGACCTCCCTGTCGAGGCTCGCATCGATAACCTGCTTTCGCTGCTGACCATCGACGAGAAGATCACCTGTCTCAGCACGAACCCGACGGTACCCAGGCTGGGGTTGAAGGGCACCGGTCATAGCGAAGGCCTGCATGGTCTCGCGCTTGGCGTGCCCGGCGGCTGGGGAAGGAGAACGCCCGTTGCGACCACCACTTTTCCGCAGTCGTACGGCATGGCGGAGACCTGGGACACCGCGCTGATCCGGCGGGCTGCCGCCATCGAAGGATATGAGGCGCGGTATACGAACCAGACGCTCGGTAAAGGCGGGCTCGTCATCCGGGCGCCGAATGCGGACCTTGGCCGCGACCCACGGTGGGGCAGGACCGAAGAATGCTATGGCGAAGACGCGTATTTCAACGGTACGCTGGTCCAGGCCTATGTGCGCGGGCTGCAGGGCAACGACCCTCGCTACTGGCAGGCCGCGTCGCTGATGAAACATTTTCTGGCCAACAGCAACGAAAACGGCCGGGATAGCAGCTCGTCCGATTTCGACGAACGTCTTTGGCGGGAATATTACTCTGTGCCGTTCCGGATGGGTGTCGAAGCCGGGTCGCGCGCGTATATGGCCTCGTATAACAAGGTTAACGGCATCCCCCAGGCAGTGAACCCGTCCTTAAGGAAGATCACCGTCGACGAGTGGGGTCAGAACGGCATCATCTGCACCGACGGTGGCGCTTACCGGATGCTCCTTACCGCGCACCATTATTTCAAGACACCCGAGGAAGCCGCCGCCGCCTGTGTCAAAGCCGGGATCAACCAGTTCCTCGACAACTATCGCGCGGGTGTCAAAGGCGCTGTCGGGCAGCACCTGCTGACGGAAAAGGAAATCGACACGGCGCTTCGCGGGGTGTTTCGAGTCATGATCCGGCTTGGATTGTGGGACGACTCCACGCTCGTGCCGTACGCATCGATCCGCGGCGGCGAGCCCCCGTTCATGGACCCGCAGCACAAACAATTCGTCCGGCTGCTGACTCAGAAATCCATTGTCCTGTTGAAGAATACCGATCATTTCCTGCCGCTGGACAGACATCGCCTGCATAGTATTGCGGTCCTCGGATCGCGGAGCGACCGGGTGTTCGAAGACTGGTACAGCGGTTCGCCGGGTTATGCGGTCAGCCCGCTGCAGGGGATCATCAATAAACTGGGACCGCATTTCGCGGTGAACCATACTACCAATAACGAGCTTGCCGTCAGCCTGGCGAAATCGTCGGACATCGCCATCGTGTGCGTCGGCAATCATCCTACCGGCGGAGAGAACAAGGGTTGGAAACAGGTGTCCGTGGCCAGCGAGGGCCGGGAGGCGGTGGACCGGGAACAGATCGATCTCGATTCGGCGCAGGAGAACCTCGTGGAACGGGTCATGGCGGTTAACCCGCATACGGTCGTAGTGGTCATCAGCAGCTTCCCCTACGCCATCAACTGGATCAACGGGCATGCGCCCGCGATCGTTCATCTTACGCACAACAGCCAGGAACTGGGAAACGCGCTGGCCGATGTCCTTTTTGGCGACGTGGATCCCGGCGGCCGGCTCGTGCAGACGTGGCCGAAGTCGCTCGATCAGCTGCCGCCCATGATGGACTATGACATCCGGCATGGGAGGACGTATATGTATTTTAAAGGTGAGCCGCTCTATCCTTTCGGTTACGGTCTCAGTTATACGAGTTTTCGTTATGACCATCTGC
>DASZYU010000172.1:0-25905 GCA_035545215.1 Puia sp. | reverse complement strand
CAGGGTGGAAGCGAGCATATGTGAAAGATTGTTGTGCTGCGTCGTAATCGCGAGATTGGCATTGAGCCGTCCCTTGTCGAAATTTCCGCCAAAAGACCCGTTCACCATTTCGAGGTCGTTCAGCATATACGGTACGCCCAGCGAGACGAAATCGGGCGCGATCCGCCGGTAACCCGCCGATGCATTGACGGTCTTCCCCGTAAACGACAATTGCGACTGACCGGCATAGGAGAATACCGAGCTCCAGTTGACCGGCATGATCTTGCGCATCAGGGTCGGAATCTTGTAATACCCCACGCTGTCGATCTCCTCGTAGGACTGATCGCGGTTGAGCAGCCCCGCGGCGAGATCGCCGGTCCAGGTCAGCCGGTGGAAGAAGGTAAAATGCCAGGAGCTTCCTACCACGGTGTTCTCCTGTGGCAGGATCGTCGTCAGGCTGTCGGGCATCCTCCTGATCGACCCGCTGTCATCTTTCGCGTGGAAAAAAGAAAAGCCGAAATTATTTTTCGGGCTGCCTATCCCGATCTTGAAGCCATAACCCATCCGCGCATATTGCGGCTCGATGGGATGCGCAAAACTGGTATCTTCCTGTACGGCTTTGTTCAATAAGCCATAAAACGCTCCGAAATAGAATCCCTTCGGGCTCAGTTCGACCCCTCCGCCGAGGAAGCTCTGGCCCGCAAATACCAGCGGGGAGAACTGGATCGTCCTGTATCCCAGGTGCAGCCGTATCCACTTGTAGGACGGACTGATCCCGATCTGCGTAAACGGGTTCGAATAGCTGTTTCCGTATTGAGTGACCACGAAGGACATCGGCAGGCTCACCCCATAGACCGATGGCGTAAGACTTCCATAGATATTCCATGCAAAGGGCGGCCGCGTCGGGTACGACTCATTCGATCGATAGAATTCCATTCCCGCGCCGAGCGACCCGTGCAGCGCGAACGGTTTCTGACCACCGAGGTCCCCCAGGTTCTGAGCGCGGGTATACGTTGCCGGTAGAAAAAGCAGTAAAATTATGGTTAGTTTGGCTGTCATGGCTCGGCATTGATCAGTGTTTGACCGGTGCGGACCCTGATAGCAACCGCTGCGCCACCGTCTTCGCATCATCGGTATACCCGGCCGGGATCGCGAAGAGCGAAGCCGGGAAACTTTTTTGCTCTGCCTTCCATAGCTGCATCGTCATGGAAACATCCTTCCCGTTGCCCGCAGTCATCCTGACCAGGAATCCGCCCGCCCCGGCCTTATTCAATGCTCCCAGCAGCCCCCCCGAGGAAGACTGCAGGCTGATCAGCCTGCTATATGTCGCATAGCCCGGAACCGCCGTACTGGTCCACAAATCCATGGTAGTTGTCGATTTGAACATTCCTGAACCCGTCGTTTGGACGAGTTTGGTATGGATGCAGGGATAGCCCGCAACCGTCTCATTGCCGACCCGCGTCACCTGGTACCTGTCGATCCCCGAATTGATCAGTGCCGTATCGATGATATTCAGCGAGTAGGTCCGGTTCTCCGCATCCAGCATAATCGAATAGGTCGGCTGATTCGCACGCCCGATCATTACAAACTTCGGCGTTATGGCCCCCGGTATCGGGATTCGCATCTCGGACCGCCCTTCCCCGCTGGCCGTCAGCCAGATCGAGTTGGTATCGCGCGTATTTCCCCGATTGCTGGTTATCGTCGTGATCGTCTGGTACAAAACACCGCTGCCGCCGCCGGCCGTCATAAAACTCTTGATCGCCGCCGCCGAATCCTGGGCCGAAACGCCACCCCCGCCGGCCAGCCGGCCCAGGGACTTCATCACGAGATCGGCCTGGTTGGTGTCGTTCGGATTCTCCTGCGCCGTTCTGGCGAAGGCACCCAGCACCCGGCTGAGCCCGCTGGTATCGACCGACCCGCCAAAAACATTCGCCAGACCTCCTGTCTGTCCGCCCGCATTCGTCGTTCCAGCCATCTGGCTTCCGGAAATCGCCTGTGTGCCTTTCACTGCCGGCGCGCCCGCCGTCATTCCCTGTGTCCCGGTGGCTCCGGTCGCTGTCGTTTTGCCCGATTTTGTTGAACCGATCCGCGTGGCGCTGTCGATCTTGTCGAGTATGGCATTCGCAGTCTGGTTGGACTTGCCGTTCAGCCGGCTTTGCAACGTTTGTTTGAGGTTGTTGGTCAGGCTCTTCAGGAACTGCGCCTGACCGCAAATCGGCTGCTCAATCGCCGCCAGGGCGAGAGCGATCATAAATAAGGTAGTCGGTCGCATGGTCAAATGATTAGGATGAATGCACTGATGAAAAAAAGGAGCGCCAGCACAAGCAATAACCATTCGATCCATGTTGTCCGTTTTGTAGCCGGCATATCCTTTGGTTGACGATCCAAAAATGCGGACATAAAAAAACGTTCGCCGGATTACTCGACGAACGTCCTTTCAAAATCGTTGGACAACTTTCCCGTCACGCAATATACCCACTCGCCCCATTCCAGCTCAACACTGCGGTCAGCGACACCCCGTCATCCCCCCTGAAATATAATTTAGCGCCGATCCGCTCCGCAAGGTCGGACGCCAGCTGCAAACCCAAACCAGAGGTCCCGCTCTCGACCCTGCCCTGGCTGATCCGCCGGTTCAATGCGCGGGCATCCCCCGTACTTGTCGGGTTGGTGATCGTCACTTCGGATGTTGTCGCCGCGACAACGATCCTCCTGTCTCCGTCACAATGCCGCACCGCATTCTGCAGCAGGTTGCGCACGATCACCGACAGGAAATTTTCATCCGACTCCCTCCACAGCCCGGCCGGCACCTCATCCACGATGCTGACCTGTTTCTCTTCCAGCTGGTCCTGCATCGACCCGATCTCCTTGTCAAAGACATCCCGGATAACCACCCGATGATACTCCGGATGAAAATGTTCCATCTGGCTCTTGCTCCAGACGAGCAAGTCCTCCATCGTCTCCAGCACATTCTCGGACGCCTTCTTCAAACTTTCCTCGTGCGTCTTTCTCTGTTCCGGCGAAAACAACTCCGGCCGCTCTTTTTGCAATTGCAACATCCGGACGATCTTTCCCACGGGCGCCCGCAAATCATGGCCAATGATGCCGAACAATGTCGCCTTGGTATCGTTCGCCCTGGCCAGCTCCCGGTTGAGCCTTACCTTATTCCGGTAAAAGAAATAGAGCAGCAGCGAGATGACGCCCAGACCGCCCAGCCCCAACACCAGGATAAGCCTCGTTTGACGGGCATTTTTCAATTCCAGCACATGTACCTGGTTTTCCTTGTTCAGCGACTCGATCTGCAGCTCTTTCTCATGGGTCTGATAATGCGTCTCGAGATCGGCGAATGTCTGCGAGAGTTTGTCTTTATTGAGCGTATCGGTTAATTCCACATATTCTTTATAGTAGTGCAATGCAGCAGCCAGGTCACCCTTGCCCTCCTGGGCCTCTGCCATATATTTGAGATCACCGGCATATTGGTCCCTGGCAACCTGTTTCGCGACCGGCATCGACAAATCCAATTGAGCGATCGCCGGCGCATATTGCTTCTTCGCAATGAGATAACGGGCGCGCGTGAACTGCGTCTGGAAATTCAGGATCGGGCTTCCGATCTTTGCAGCTATCGTATCGGCCTTTACAATGTAACGCAGCGCGGCATCCGCATCCCCGTGATCCAGATAATAGCCGGCGATATCCAGATCGGAAGACACGAGCTCGGAAGAGTAAGGTATCGGGTTTGCCGCGTTGGCTTCGAGTTGCCGGTCATAATATAGCGCGGAGTCGATCTGCCCCGACTCGGTAAAGGCCTCCACAAACGAGCTGGCCAGCCGGTTCCCGACCAATGGTGCGACCGTGGCGAATCGCTGACCCTTTCGAAGCGCTCCCAGGCTTTTGTCCGTCATTTGGGTAACGAGGTAGAGTTTGGACAACATGTCGCATTGGATCGCAAAGTCAAACTCCTTCTTCGTATCGGTCGCAATATCTTCGTCCTTCTCCCTGAGTTCGATACTCCGGATAAAATAGTCCTGCGACGTACTGTAATACGATTTGTTCTGAAAATATTGGCCCAATGAATAATAACCGTCTTCCAGGATCTGGCGATCATGCGTCGTGTCCATGATCGATTGGAGGATATTCTTGCAGCTGTCCATTTTGTCCACCTGCTGTAATTGAAAATTCACGGGGATCAGCGTAATACAAGCCAGCTCGATCTGTCTCGTCAAACGCCCTCTTTTTCCATTTTCCAGGCTTTTATAAAAATAGTATTGCGCACTGTCGAACCGGGCCTCGTAATAGTAGCCGACAGCCGCGAAAAAGGCGAATTGGGATCGGTGAATGTAATCATCGGCATGCGCGAACCGGATACCTTCGAGACCCGCCGTGCGTAGTTTTGCATGATCGGTACTGGCGGTCGGACGCAACGAATCGCACCTTGCCGCCAGCGCATCCATCTTCTCTTTATACCCCTGGCCCATCCCCCACATCGTCAGGAACAGGAACAGCACGGTCAGCATTCCCTTTAGCGCATGCCGGTATAACTTTCCTACGGGCAGCTCAGTGGCCGCCAGATCCACCTTATTCTTCCTTACCCCCGTGATCTTTTCGGTGTGGACGGCATAACTCCGGTGAATGCGAACGAATTTTTCCTGTGGCAATTTCCCGAGAAGATCGCTCAGGGTCGTCAACACCAGGAATTGTCTGTCTACCGTTACCAGCCGGGTATAATCCTTCATCGCCTCGAGGTACAGGATATCGGTCAGCTTAACCCTGCATTTATCATGACCTTGCTTGATCACGATTGCCCCGTTGTCCTGCTCCTGTTCGTAGGCATAGGCCTTGTGACGTAGCTCCCCGAAATCGCGCAGCCTCAGGGCACAGCGTTCAAACCGTTCCGCCGTCAACGGCTTTACCAGGTAGTCGAAAGCATTCAGCTCAAAACCTTCTACGGCAAATTCGGGATGGGAGGTAATAAACACCGTGAGACAGTGCTGGCCTTTTAAAACCCGGAGCAGGTCGATGCCGCTCATTCCCGGCATTTCGATATCTACGAATAAGAGGTCCGGCTGATGCCTCGAGATCATCTCCATGGCTTGCAGAGGATGGTCACAAGCGCCCATCTTTTTAAGGAAAGGGAATTTTCCCGCCTCCGCGTCCAGGCTGATGCGGTCTAATTCGTCATCTTCCACGACCAGGTACCTAAAGATGTTTTCCATATAGCGGTCGATTAATTTGCTCATCCATCCAGCTCATCTATAGTGCCCGGGGCTATCGCAGACAGCGTCAGTTCCTGGGCAGGATCCGGAAACGCACTTGCAGGCTCGCTATAAAGATACTGGTTTTTAGCACTTTGAGAAGTCCGTCTTTTTTGATGAATGAATACATCAAACCTAGGCCGTGTCGGGAAACCATTGAAGACCTATGTCGCCTTTATGAAGAAAAAGCAACTCCTAAATCTTAAGGGCCGGGTCACCTGGGAGGGGGGTTTGAAGAAAATGCGTAGTTTATGACCGATCCGTTAATCTTTGACACGTCTGTTTGGGTTGACTTTCTACAGAATAAAACCAATGCCGCGTCGGACTTACTGACTTCATGTATTGAATGATTGTCTGATCGCATTCTATGGCGATCACTCACCTCTCTACTTACGAACCAGTTGATTTCGGATGTGCTCGGATGGTGCAGAAAGTTGTAAAAAAGCCCGTAAAATCAGCGTTTTACGGGCTCACGTCTTAGCTTAGCTTTAGACCCTTGTCGGGAAGACAGGATTCGAACCTGCGACCCCTACGTCCCGAACGTAGTGCGCTACCGGGCTGCGCTACTTCCCGATTAGTCCGGCGGACGCGAACGCCCGTCAAACGGGTGGCAAAAATACGGCGCTTCACGCATCCCGCAAAATCGATTATTGGTTTCGCTGTATGAACTGGAAGGCGTTGGCCAGACAGTTGATCAGGTCCCCCGGCAGCATGCTTTCTTCGGACCATGCCCCCGAAGCAATATCGCCGGCCAGACCGTGCAGGTAGACGCCCAGCAACGCCGCCTCGCCGGGGGAATAGGGTTGTCCCAGCATCGCGGTCAGGATGCCGGTCAGCGCGTCCCCGCTGCCGCCTTTCGCCATGCCGGCATTGCCCGTAGGGTTGAAATAGCTTTTTCCGCCCGGCATCGCGATGAAGGTATAGTGTCCTTTCAAGATGATGATGCATTGCAGCTTTCGCGCCTGTTCGCGCGCTTTGTCGATGCGCGCGTAATCGTCGGGCGATGGGCCGAATAACCGCTCGAATTCTTTCGGATGCGGCGTCAGGATAGAGTAGGGGGGCAGCAGCTCCATCCAATCCGGGTGTTCCGACAGGATGTTCAACGCGTCGGCATCGATCACCATCGGTTTACGGTATTGTCGTAAGAGGTCGTGTACAAAGATGGTTGTGCGTTTATCCGCGCCGAGGCCGGGTCCTACGCCGACCACCGAATACCTGTCCAATCCGGAAGGTAGCGTCGTATGCCTTTGCTCATCCGGATCGGTCAGCACCATCGCCTCGGGAAGACTCGTTTGGAGGATCGCATAGCCGCAGCGCGGGATAGCGATTGTGAGCAGACCGGATCCCGCCCGCAGACATGCGCGACCGGCCAGCACCGCGGCGCCGATCTTCCCATAGCTGCCCGTTATCAGCAAGGCATGACCGAAATTCCCCTTGTGCGAAAACTCCTGCCGGCGTTTATAAATATCACCGATGATCGGGGGATCGAGCAGCGTCGCTTCGCTGCGCACCGTCGAAAGAAAGGCCGGGTCGAGACCAATGTCGAGGATATGCACCTGTCCGATCCATTCCGCATTCTCGGGCAGTAGGAAAGCGGGCTTCCAGACCTGGAAGCTCAGCGTATGCGATGCGCGGACGACGGTATTACCGCGCGAGCTGCGGCTGACGAACAGCCCGCTAGGGATGTCGATGGCGATCCGTTCGTTGCCTGCCCGGTTAAGATGATCCACCAGCCGGGCCGTCACGCCTTCGAGCGCCCGGTTGAGACCCGAGCCCAGCAAGGCATCGATAATGATCTCGCCCGGCGCCGGATCCTGAAAATGCGCGTCGCCCTGGATAAAACGGACATCGACCGCCGTCTGATGCAGACGCGCCAGGTTGGTCTGAAAATCTTCCGTGCCGATGTGACCGAACTCGAGGATATGAACGGTTACCGGGGAATCGAGCGCCGCGAGCATCCGCGCAAGCGCCAAACCGTCGCCGCCGTTGTTGCCTTTTCCGCAATAAACCGAAAAAGTCCGCCCAAGATATCCGTTCTTTTCCAGCCAGGACAGGCAGCTCCCCGCCGCGCGCTCCATCAGATCGATGGATGCGATCGGTTCATGCTTTATCGTATATTCATCCCAGGCCCTGATCGATTCGGCTGAAAGGATTTCCATGCTGAAATTTAGGCAATTTCATGCAGCCTGGCGGGGTTTTCTTCCCGCACCGCATGGCTCTTCGTTGCCGCCGGATTTTTTGGACAGTGACCTTGCTCTTTTTTAGGCCGCGGGAGCGGTCTTTTTCCTCGGCAGCCTTTTTCGGGGGGAATGGACTGCCGTTTTACGGACGACATGGTGATGCACGCCGGAATGAGCGGTAGCGTGAACGACCGGGTGCGCTGTGGTATGACCGGGAGCTCCGGAACCGGAATGCGGCGGCTCGCCGGCTAACGCGCCGGTGCTGTCTGCGGGATCGGGTTCGCCTTCGTCAAAGCTGCCGTGTCCCTGACGGTAATCACCGAACAGATCGCAAAGCCGTTTCGCCGTATAGACATTCCGGTAGTCGTTGTTGCTTAACGCGATGATGGTCGCGTCCTCGTCGAGCATCCGGACGAATACGGTCCGGTTGCCGTGCCACCAGCCGTTGTGATAGATCAGCTTTTTACCATTGGGGATGAACAGCATCCGCCAACCCAGACCATAGTTCCGCTGGCCGGGTTTTTCAAAGCTGTATCCCGCGTATGCGCTGTCGAGCACCCCTTTCGAGAACAGCTGGCCCGAGCGCAAAGCCTGGTCCCATTTGTACATGTCCCTGACGGTGCTGTATACATTCTTATCGCCATATACCAGGTCCAGGAACTCCATCCGGAACGGTCTTCCGCTCTGATAATAGGACGGCATCGACTTCGCCGAATCGGCCAGCGTATTCACATAGGTGTCCTGCATGCCCAGCGGCACGAAGAACGTCCTGGCAAGATAATCGGGGTAGCGGAGACCCGACACTTTCTCAATGATCAGCGCCAACAGCACATAATTGGTGTTCGAATATTCGAAATGACGATTGGCCTGACCGCTGAAGATCTCACGCGATCCCGGATGATCGATGATGTATTTGAGGACGTCCCCGTTGCCAAGGAACCGGTGTTTGTCGACGTCGGGCTTGTACATGAAGTGCACATAATTGTGCAAACCGCTGCGATGATTCAGCAACGTTTCAATGGTGATTTGGGGGTAGGGGAAGCCGGTGAGGTATTTGGAGACGGGGTCGTGGATATCCAGCTTACCCTCTTCCCAAAGCTTGAGCGTCGCCATCGCAGTGAAGGTCTTCGAAACGGAAGCGAGGTGAAAAGCGGTATGCTCGGTGATCGAATCCAATCTGCGCCGCGGATTGCGGAAGCCTTTGTACCGCTCGAACAGGATTACGCCGTTCTTGGCCACCAGGATGCTTCCATTGAACCGGCCCGCCAGCATGGGGTCGAAAAAATGTTCCGTCATCAACGTATAGTGTTCCATCTCCGGGCCCGTTAACGGGGGCGTAGGGGCCGGAGCGGGTGCCATAGTGTCTGCCTTGGCGACAGGCTTTGCAGTATGCGCCTGACCACATGATACGACCACTAAGGTGACGGATAAAGCTAATAAACCAATACGATTCATCCGATATTTATGTCTTTTTCAATGGGTGGATGCAATCGGCTTTCGCTTCCTGTCATCCGATCAACAAAAACTTTTGGGTTAGAAAACGGCAAATTTAAAAGATTCCGGTGTTAATTTGCACTTCCAATTCGGAAAGTAACGCAAAAAGAGTGGCAAAATTATGGCGGATAAAAAAACTACCAGTTATCCAAAAGAAAAGATTAAGATTCTCTTCTTAGAAAATATCAGCGATGCAGCCGTTAAACACTTTTCAGAATCCGGATACGCGTCCGTTCGCAAACTCGGCGGAGCGCTTTCCGAAGATCAGTTGATCGAGGAGATCAAGGACGTCCATCTGCTGGGCATCCGGTCGAAGACCCAGATCACGGCCAAAGTGCTCGCCGCCGGTAAAAAATTACAGGCGATCGGCTGTTTTTGCATAGGAGTCAACCAGGTAGACCTCAAAGCCGCTACGAATGCCGGGGTGGTCGTCTTCAATGCCCCGTATTCCAACACCCGAAGTGTCGCGGAGCTTGTGATCGGGCTGGCTATCATGCTCATCCGGCGCATCCCGGACAAAAGCAAAGCCGCGCATGAGGGCATCTGGCTGAAAGAATCGAAAGGAAGCTACGAACTGCGGGGTAAAACATTGGGAATCATAGGGTATGGCAACATCGGAACCCAGGTGAGCGTCCTGGCCGAAGCCATGGGCATGAAAGTGATCTTCTACGATACCGTGACCAAACTGCCGCTGGGCAACGCCGAAGCCAAGAAATCGATCAGAGAAGTGGTCAGCGCAGCGGATATCGTCACGCTGCATGTCCCCGATACCCCGCAGACAAAGGGGTTGATCAATAAAACGGTCCTGAAACAGTTTAAGAAAGGAGCCATCCTCCTCAATTATGCGCGCGGGGAAGTCGTGGACCTCGAGACGCTGGCAAAATGTCTGCAGGAAGGGCTGTTGTCCGGCGCCGCTATCGACGTGTACCCATGGGAGCCGGAAAAGAATGGCGATCGGTTTACGACGCCGCTGCAGGGTCTCCCGAATGTCATCCTGACGCCGCATATCGGCGGGTCGACAGAAGAGGCGCAGGAAAACATCGGACAGGACGTAAGTAACAAGCTGTTCCAGTACCTGGAGACCGGTATGACGATCGGCAGCCACACCGTCCCCCCGCTGAGCCTCCCGCACCAGGAAGGCACGCATCGGATCCTGCACATCCACAACAACGTGCCGGGCGTCCTGTCGGAGATCAATAGCACCCTGTCCAAACACAACATCAACATCCTCGGGCAATACCTGAAAACGAATGACCAGATCGGTTATGTCGTGCTGGATATCGACAAGCGCCTGTCCAATCAGGCGCTTCAGTTGTTAAAAGATGTACGGCAGACGATCAAGACAAGATTGTTGTACTAAAACCCGGTAATCCATAAGATCAGCTTCCGCATCAGAGACTCGCTGTTTTTGCGCATAAACGAGGAGGATTTGAGGCTCAAAATAAAGGGTGATCCTGCCGGCTAAAGCGTTTTGAGGACCTTGCTCGCCCGGACCCGGATCGCAGGTGTCGCATGCTCCCATTGTTCTTCGATGACCAGTTTCAATTCTCCGCGGATGTCCGGGTAATCTGCGGCGAGACGGCCAAGGATGGTCAGCGAGAACGCCTTGATGGCTATCGGCGTTCCGGGAGACTGGAGGAATTTGAAACAGGCGTTCATGACCAGCCCGTGGTACCTTTTAGGGATACTCACGTCCTGCAGTAAACGGACCGAGTTGCGGATCACGGCCGGGTGGATATCCTCGCGTGCCAGGTTTTCCAACAAAGGCTTGAAATAAGGCGCGATGAGTTCAGGGTGCGCGCGAACACAATAGCTCAACGGCCAGGCGGCGCGCTGCGTGATCCGGTATTCTCCTTTGAAAAAAAGCCTGATCAGCAGGGCAAAACGGCGCTTATCCGTCCCGATATAACGAACGATGCGGTCGGTTTGCTTTTTGCTGTGTTCTTCTCTGAGCAGTTGCTCCAGATCGATGGGCATGTGGTAAAGTTGATTAAATTTAACGCATAATTCGCTTCGTATGAGTTATACTCCCCCCGACAATCGTTACGACGCTATGGAATACCGGCGTTGCGGCCGCAGCGGTTTGCTGTTGCCGGCTGTATCGCTCGGTCTCTGGCATAACTTCGGGTACGTCGACACGCTCGAGAATGCCCGGAATATCCTCCACCTGGCTTTTGATTCGGGTATCACGCATTTCGATCTGGCCAACAACTACGGGCCGCCTCCCGGATCCGCGGAAGAAAACTTCGGCCGGATACTGAAGCGGGATTTCCTTGGCTATCGGGACCAGTTGGTCATTTCATCGAAGGCAGGTTACTACATGTGGCCGGGTCCCTATGGGGAGTGGGGCTCTAAAAAATACCTCGTAGCCAGTCTCGACCAAAGCCTGAAACGGATGGGGCTCGAATATGTCGACATTTTTTATCATCACCGGCCCGATCCGAATACGCCGCTCGAAGAGACGATGAGTGCGCTGGATACGATCGTACGGCAGGGAAAGGCTTTGTATGTCGGCATTTCGAACTACCAGGCTCCTGAGGCCGCCCGGGCCATACAGATCCTGAGACAGTTGGGTACACCTTGTCTGATCCACCAACCGAAATATTCGATGTTCGAAAGATGGGTGGAAAGCGGGCTGCTCGATCTGCTCGAAAAGGAAGGGGTGGGCTGCATACCGTTTTCGCCGCTGGCACAGGGCCTGCTGACCAATAAGTATCTGAAAGGCATCCCCTCTGATTCGCGCGCGCACAAAGCCACCGGGTTCCTCCAGGAAAAAGAAGTCACGGCCGAAAAAATCGAAAAAGCCAGCCAGCTGAACGAACTGGCCGTCAAAAGGGACCAGACGCTGGCCCAGATGGCGCTGGCCTGGATACTAAGGGACAAGCGGATCACGTCCGTACTGATAGGGGTCAGCAAACCCGAGCAGATCACCGACTCATTGCAGTGTTTCCGGAACACCTGGTTTTCCGGGGAAGAGCTGTCCGCCATCGAACGCATTCTGCGATAATCAATTAGGAAAAGTTTGTATTGAAATGATTGTCAATGACTTGGCAGCCATTTCTGAATTTGGGACGGATCGTTCCCACTAGTGGAAACCCTTAGGCAACACTAAGTGCATAACTCATTAAAAATAAGCATACTAGGAATTGGCACCTGGATTGGCCTATTTTAGCCATAATCGTCACCCTTATGAAACAGTTTGTCATCTATGCTTTCAGCCTGCTCTTCTGCGCTGCAGTGCAGGCTAACCCCGGGCCCCGTGTGGCTGCCGGAAGCGCCAATATCCAAAGCAAAACCCTGGTCAATTCCGGAGCCGTCCGTTTCCAGTTCAACGACATCACAGCCGCCATCGAGCACAAGGACTCTGTCCTGATCATCTTCGATCGTTACGATCGCACGGGCGCCGGCGTTGTTTACCAGGTGTTTGCAGCCGACAGTTCCAACGGAATTACGCTTCCTGCTGTGCCTGCCGGCAAGTATTATGTCACGATCCAGTGCCTGGGTTTGCACCACGACCGTATCGAGCGGCTGGTTACGATCAAATCGAAAAAGAGCGAAAAGGTCCGCATTCAACTGGCTCCTTCGGAAGAGTTTTCAAAGGATAACGTCGTTATCCCGGCGTTCCGTCCCGATTTTTCGGACATGGGCTCGAGATAAGAGCCATCCGCCCGGCATCTCCGCCCGGCTTCGATCCACTATCATATCTGCATAACCGGATCCATATCCTACAACAGCTGTACCGTCGCTGTACCGTCTTCAATTGCGTTAACCGATCACCAAACCATAATGACTTGAGCAAGCCAGGCTTGTCTCAGGCCTTTCTATGTGCGATTTGCCGGCGCGTGTTTTTGACCGGCTTTCCGACTGTGCGCCTGCGCGGTTTGCGGGCCGATTCATTCCCTGCATTCCGGCTCCTTTTGTCTTATAATTAACATTATGTTAAATAGAATTTGTAAGATCCGGGGCCATTACTAAGATGCGACTGCCCGCCTATTTTCCTGGCGGCGGCTGTCAGTTCAGCCTGCCACCGCCGATGACCGCCCCTACCTTTAGGTTTAGGTAGACCCAAAAATACGAGAATTCTATTCTCCCGTGTAGGGATCGGCGATCTTTCTTGTCGAGTAGTGGATATCCGAGAAGGTGACCGTGCAGTGCCCGCCCGTCGGTGATTGTGCCAGAAAGCCCAGTTTCAAGGGCCCAATGCCGTCGAAGGTCAGGTGACGGATCAGGAACCAATGGCGGCCGCCCTTCGAGAAATAAAGTGTAATCACATTGCCGGCTTTCGCGATCTTATAATGCACGGTATTGCCCGCAACCGCGGCCGAATTGCAATCATCCGATATGTCTTTGGTGACCACGCTAACCACCCTTCGCTGCCCCGTGTAGTCCTTTTCGAAACAGAACTTGATCCAATTCAGGCTGTCCGCTTTCAACACGATCGCGCCCCCATCCCATTTGCTGACGAAGTCGTGGTGGATCGCCGCCGTCAGTACGAAATTGCTGTCGGCCACAAATAATAACTTGGGCGCGTTGTCGGTGTTATAGGTGACGTTCGGATCACGGAACATGTCCGTTTTGGGACCGGCCTCGATGGTGAACGAGCCGCCGGCGGCAGTGAAAGCGAGCGGCGAATTCTCCCAGAACAGCGGACGCGGCAAGGAAGCGAGCCGCACTTCGCCCTGTTGCGCATACAAGCCGGCAAACGGGATCGCCAGCATCAGTAAAAGGCTTGCTAACCTGGGTACGACCGAAATAAAGGGTTTCCAGCCGAGCAGGATCTTCGCGCCCCGCGGGATCAGGGGATCGAACCGGTCGGGCGTCAGGAAAAGCACCAACAGGAAAAGAAGCGGGAAAAGTCCGAAAACAAACCCGGCCTGCCAGGCCTCGACGATCCGGGTGTCCGAAACCAAATTCATACCGAACGTTGCAACCGTCCACCAGATGACCGGCCCGATAAGCAGAACGAATAACACGAGGAACAACTGCCACCGGTTCAATACCGCGAAACATCTCCGGTGTTTCAGCAGGAATTGCGTCTCCTCCTCGAGCTCTCCGAGATGCCTGCGGTAAAAGGAAGGGATGGTCGACCGGTACCAGGTTTCAAAATCGTCTGCTTCGACGAGATGATTTTCGGCGAGGATACAGATATGATCGAGCAGGTTCTGACGCAGGTCCTCGGTGCTGACCCCTTTTGAAGAAAGGTCCTCGAGCACCAGGTCGATATGCGCGTCGGTGATGGTGAACATTTATCTGAGTTTGGGTTGCAGATCCAGCAGTTGGGCCATCGTTTGCATAAAAGCCGCCAGCTCGTTCACCTTTTCGCGCGTGGTGGTCTTCCCTGCCGGGCTAAGACTATAATATTTCCGCATCCGTTTTCCGATGTGCTCGATCTCGGTGCGGACCAGCCCGTCTGCCTCGAGCGCGTGCAAGGTGGGATACAAGGCTCCCTCGGTAATCTGTATCCTGTCCTGCGTGAGTTCCCTGACCCGCATCGTGATCTCATAGCCGTACATCTTTTTGTTATCGGACAGCAGCTTGAGCACGATGGTCTTTAAGGTCCCTTTCAATAATTCGGAAGAATAAGTCATATTCGGATTTCGCGTGAACGAATATACATAAGAAAATAATGTATCCGGCCGTTTCAGCGGCGTTTCCCCAAAAAATCCGTGACCGCAGACAAAAACGCGGCGGGCTGCTCGGCAGAGATGCTGTGCCCTGCATTGGCCAAGATTACCAGCCGGTGATCGGGAAAGAGGTCGAGGTATTCCTGCGCATAGCCCCACGGCTGATTATCGTATTGGCCCCTTATTTCAAGCAGCGGAATGCGGTTGTTGCGAAGCCGGGGTCTCGGGTCCGGCGTGCGCGATTGGCTCAACATCGTCATGACCGCGCAGTAGTAACCCGCGCCGGGCACCGGCCGGACGGGTCCGATCTTCGAGGTATCGGCATACGTCGAACGCTCGGTGAGGCCGGTCAGGTATCCCGCGAAATCATCCGCCTCCCTGTCAGAAGCTATCTTCCATCCAAATTGCGTGGCGAAAAAAGCCATGGTCTTGCTTCGGATATTGGCAGCCTGCTCGTTGCCCTGCTGGTTCGTGTAGTACGGCTGCTTCAAATGCAGGCTGTCCGGGGCCCGCTCGCTGGCAAGACCGGGCCGGATCGGAACGATCGAGCCGGGGCCCGTTACGATCAGCCGGTCTACCCTGTCCGGATTATCCGCCGTATACAACACGGCAAGAATGGCGCCCCACGAATGACCCATGAGAATGACTTTGGACGCCCCTATTTTTTGAACGATCGCTTCCAGGTCCCTTTTATGACGCTCCGGCGTATAGGCGCGAATATCCGTCAAACGCGCAGACAAACCGCCACCCACCTGATCGTAAAGATAGATATCGTAACCGTCCGCAGCCAACGGCGTGAGTACCCTGATGCTCCCATCCCCGAAGCCTCCCCCCGGTCCTCCATGCAGACAGATGATGGGATACGGCTTTCGGATACCTTTCGCGGGGATCAGCGTGTAGGCGATCCGCGATCCGGTCGGCAGATTCCAATACCGGGTGCCCGGTCGCATTGCCACCGGCGGCGTACCATAGCTGCGTGGCCAGAAAACGGCGATCAGAAAAAAAGCGATGCCCAACAGGACAGCGATCCTCGTGTATCGGAATAGGATGCCCGTCGTTTGGTTGAAGCCGCTCCGCCGGGTCCTCGTCAGGAAAAGCGCCAACAGGAAAACGGTCGTGCACACCGGAAAGCACAGTAGCCGGACGAAATCGGCCAGCGGTGAATGAACCCGAGCCAGGAGCCGGCCTCCGAACCCCGTGGCCATGGCCAGCAAACCGGCGATGATCGCGATCTTCTTACCCATTGGCGGACGGTTTTGAAGTAGAGGAGGCTTTTGAAAGAACGGATGGTTTTGAAACAATGGACGCTTTCGCAGGTATGATTTGCAGGAACGGCCGTCTGATCATCACCCTCACCCGCGAGCCCCACGGCACGACCCTGCTGTGCAGGAACAGAATGAGCAACAGGAAAACAAGGATGCCGCTGTAGACCAGGACATCGCCCCAGATGCCGGCAAAAATGTCCACCCGCGCATCGTAGGGATCATCGGGCTGATAGCGGACTGGGACGCATTGTCCCGGCTTATAACCAAGATTGCCGAGCCCATTGAACCAGATCTCTTTGTTCCCCGCCACAAAGCTGATCACCGAATAGTCCTGCCTGACCTGGTCTCCGGCATAGCCGTTCCCGGCAAATCCAAATACACCGGTCGCTTTGACCGAGCGAATTACCCAAAGGCTCCGGACGGTCCAGAACGGCGCGGCAATCGCAATCGCGACAAGCGCAAAGAACAAGGATTTTCGAAGATACATAATTCAAATATACATAAGAAAACGATGTATCTGCAAAAAATTGTTCTCCCGGGACAGCAGGGTGCCCGGCAATCGATAAAAGACGCGCTGATCCGCGAGATCCACCGGATGAAAGAACGGACTCGCGCGAAAATGCAGGAACTCTTCGCACGCTACGACAGCGAACTGCCGGGCTGATCACGGGCGTACGGGATCGCAACAAAGGATGTGGCGGCGCATGTCTGCGCTAGTCCGTTATACCGCCGATGGGTAGTGGAAAAAGGAAATATTCCAATACGTTGCGGTGGGCGCGCGATACATGGTCCTTGTACGAACGCAGACTTTCGTGCAGGATCGCGGCGTAACGCTTGTCGAGCTTACGGAGGATCGCCTCCAGTTTGTCGAGTTCCCTTTTTATCGCGAATTCCCTGGCGTCCCGGTCCGCCGGCAACTGGTTGCTGATCTTCGTGGCGACAGCTTCAAAATTGCTGTCGACCTCGGCGTAATAATCCGCAAGCACGGGATCACAGGAGAATGTCTTGATATGCGTCAACTTAATGGCGGTGTGCATTTCGGCACCGTCGAGCCGGCAATCTTTGCTGGCCGCCAGAAGCGAGAGGTAAACGGGGAACCTGAGCAATTGTTCCCGTTCCGGCTGGTTGAGATCTTTAAAGACAGGCATGGATCAAAATATTGTTAACCCCATATTATTCAATGTAATTTACGAAAGAAACATCAAAAAAATATGGTCTAAACAGCATTTTTAACAGAGCGCTTTACGATGACGCTCCATGCCTTGCGGCGGCCTGCGCTGAACCGGCAGGCACGCCGGTTTCAAAGATGACTACGCGTTGCCTTGCTTGCGAACACGCAGCAGATCGTTGGACTCTACCCAGAAAGCAAATGCTCCGATAGAAGAGATCACGAGTGCATAGGCAGATACGAGTTCGCCCTGTGCATAAAGGGAAGCGCTGAGGATGTAGGCAAATACGATGGCTACAAGGGTCAGAAGGCTGATCAAAGTTTTCATTTTGTGGTACATTTAGGTAATTAAAGACTATGATTAAAAAGAATAAGCTATCGAAACAGCTCATAGTCATTGGACAAAAAGGCCATTACGTAGGATACCGTGATGATGAAAGTGATCAGTAAAAGAGAAAAAATGAGTGAAGGTGTTTCGCGGGAATTGGGTACGTCTGGGGCTTTCCGTGAGGAATATTGAATACCGTTGTGGTAATACAAACATAGGCAGCTTTTTCAGAAAATGCAAGCTTTTCCCCGTTTTTTTTCGCCGGTTTTACCGCACCGCCGAACATCTGCTGTGGCACAATGGGTTGCGCCACCGATTTATGAAGAACAAAGTTTTTCCCGTATCTTGCCCTATGCCTTCCTCTGCTAAATACTTCGCCACCTGGGGTTTGGTGTTCATCGTCGGCATCATTTTCATGAGTGTCGGTGTCTTTGCCTTCTTCGATCCGCTGAGCAGTTATGTGAAGCTGGCTAAATTTGCGGGCATTGGTTTACTGCTGAACGGCGGTCTGCTCCTTACAGTGATCATCGTGCGCCCGATGCGCGCTCGCGAACGCAACTGGCTCCAGGCAGAGAGCATCCTGCACCTTTTTTTCGGAATCCTCTTCCTGCTCAACCCGCTGCTTTCCTTCATAGCTCTCCCCTTCTTCATCGGCTGTTGGCTGTTCGTGGCGGGAGTGATCAAGATGCTTTGCGCCATATCCATGCGTTTGCGCCGCAAGGGCTGGGCATTTATCGCTTTTATCGGCCTGATCTTCGCCGTTTTCGGCTCGCTGCTCCTCTTCAGCCCGTTTGCGCGGGCGAACAGCATTACGTTGCTGATCGGAAGCTTTGGCGTCCTCATGGGCAGCCTCTATATCGTCGACTCGATCCGCTTCCGTAAAATGGAGGATACGCTGGATATGATGCTTTGATGATGGCGGTCCGGCAATGTTTGCCTAGCTTTGAGGGAATGCTTAAGATACTCCGACTTCTTATGCTTATCCCGGCATTGCTGGTCCTCTCTCCAGGCCATGCGCAGGACACTACCAGACGGCCCGCCGCGCGGCCCGTTCAGGCGAAAAAGGATTCGGTCCGTTCGGAACGCCGCCGGTCCGCCATTTACCGCGAGACGTTCAAACGGGTCCACCGCAAATTCGATTCGACACTGTTCACCCGCATCAATAACCCGACGACCAGCGACTATGCGGAAGACCTTGAAAAGGTATACGAAATGCTCAGCCGGGTCCCTGTCGTCACAGAGTCTTTTTCCAAACTGCCCGAAATCGACGAGCAATTGGATATGGAGGATTCCGCGCTCACGATCCTGAAGAACCGGTTGACGCAGAGTGACCGAAGCCTGAATATCCGCAACCTGCAGATGTACAATACGCTGCTGGACGCACTCAACGCCAATGTCAAGGGCTATACGAAAACGCTGAATCATTATGATACGACGCTCGACGGCGTGAGAAAAGAGATCGGCGGTCTGCGAAGAGACACCCTGATGCTGCGCATCTTCCGCGATACGGCGCTGAAGGATACCTTCCATCTGCAGCTGCTGCAACTGAGAGACAAATGGCGACAGGTCGACAGCCTCGTGGCGTTGAACGACCAGCTCATCAATTCGTTGAAATCCGAGGCTTCCGCCCATACCATCACGATCTCCGATCTGCTCTACCGCGTCGACGAAGACCTGAAAGCCGTGGGCTCGAAAGCCTTCGGCAAAGAACACCGGTATCTCTGGGAACGTCGCACCGGCAATGGCACCCGTTACTCGGCAAGCAACGTCGCCAGATCGGTGGCCGACGAGCAACAGCTGGCTCGCTTCTATTTTGCCAACAACCGGAACAAGCGTTTCTGGCTATTGGCCACTGGGCTCATCTTTTTTGGCTGGGTATGGCTCAACTACCGCAGCCTGCGGCGATTGAACCGCCTGGCGGCCGCCGGCAATCTCGGTGTCGAATACCTCAGGCCCTTCCCGATTGCCGCGACATTCGTTTTTATGGGCAGTCTTGCTCCGCTGTTCGATCTGCACGCGCCCGCCGTCTACATCGAGTCGATCGAATTCCTGCTGATGATCGTGCTGACATTCATCCTCCGGAAAAAGCTGTCCCGTGGGCTGTTCACCGGCTGGTGCATCTTTCTCCTGCTCTTCCTGTTGCTGCCGCTGATCCGGCTGCTCGGCCTGCCGATCTTTGTGCACCGATGGGCCGAATTCACCGTGGACTCGGTATCGCTGGTCGTCGGACTATGGTACCTTTTCGGAAAGGGCCGGATGGCCGGCCAACCCCGATTGATCTATGCGGCGGCGGGCCTCTACGTCCTGCTCAATTTTCTTGCCGTCGCGTGCAACCTGTTTGGAAGAGTGACGCTGGCACAGATCTTCGGCGCCACGGCGGTCTACACATTCGCGCAGACAGTAAGCCTCGCCATCTTTGTGCAACTGGTGCTCGAGTCGTTCTTGCTACAGATCGTAGCCAGCCGCATCCGCAAAGGTTACCCGGAGACATTCGAGCTGGCGGCCGTGACGAGGTCGATCCGAAGATTTACGCTGCTGTTGGCAATTGCTCTTTGGCTGATCGTTTTCACCACCAACCTCAACCTGTTCGATGCCCTGAATGACTGGATAACCGATTTCTTCGACGCTTCGCGAGAGATCGGCAATTTTTCCTTCTCGCTGGGCGGACTCGTCATCTTCCTGGGCATCATCTGGTTCGCCAACTTCCTGCAACGGTTCATCGCCTATTTCTTCGGCGATACCGGGGACGATGCCGCCATGGATGATCGGGGACAGCGTTCGCGTCTGCTGATCACGCGACTGGTGCTGCTGATCGGCGGCTTCTTGCTGGCGGTGGCTGCTTCGGGGCTGTCCGTCGACCGGATCACGGTGATCCTGGGCGCGCTCGGCGTAGGCGTCGGTCTCGGCCTCCAAAATATCGTCAATAACTTCGTGTCCGGTATCATCCTCATCTTCGACCGGCCGCTTCGTATCGGCGACACCGTAGAGATAAAGGACAAACGGGGCCGGGTAAAGGAAATCGGCATCCGCAGCAGCACACTGCTCACCGAAGAAGGCGCAGAGGTGATCATCCCCAACGGGGACGTCCTGTCGAACCAGATCGTCAACTGGACGCTGAGCAACAACCATGTGCGGATCGCCCTCTCCTTCACGATCGAAAAGCCCGCCAAACCCGACGCAATCGACCCTGATAAGATCAGGGAACTCGTCAAACATCACCCAAACGTCCTGGACCGCCGCGATCCCGAGGTCATCATCAACACCATCTCCTCGAAGTCCGAACAGCTGATGGTCTATTTCTGGATAAAAGATATCACCAGGTCGGCTTATACGACCGGCGAGCTGAGAACAGGCATCTATCGTTATCTCGATGAAAAGGGGATCGCCGTGACCTGACCGGTACGGCGCCTCCGGCGCCGCGCCATAAAAAAACCCGGCGGCACATCAGGCCTACCGGGTCCTTTTATCAATCGTTTTATGATCAATGGTCCTTATCGACGTTGTTGTATTTATTCGTCCAGTAGTCGATCTTGTCCTTGATCCGCTTGTCCTCATAAATATTCGTGAGCAGGTCGTACGCGTCTTTCAGCGCGCTTTTTTGCTCCATCTTGAGCTTGCCCTGTGAGCCCAGGTCCTTGTCTACCTGTTCAAAATAAGGGATGGCGAGGTCGAACTGTTTGCCGGCGGCAACGCGCAGATCGGCTCGTTTCTTGACATCGTCCGGCGCTTTTCCCGGGATCTTTTTGGTCTCGGCCTGGAGATCGACCCCTGCATTGTAATAGATCTGGCCCATCACCAACGCGGCCTGCGGATAGTCCGGCTGCAGCTCGAGACACTTCGTGAGCATCCGTTTCGCCTTGGCGATCAGGCTGTCATAATTGCTGGGGCGATGACCCGAACTGGTATCGTTGGCATACTGGTACAGCTCGAGTCCATAGTTGAAGAAAAACAGGTGGTTCTTTGGGAATTGCCCGACGATCCGGTCGTACTCGGCCCACAGCGAGTCCTTGTTGCCTTTCTCGCGAAGGATGTCCAGCCGGGTGCTCGGCCAGAACAGGTCATCGGGGAATTGCTTTTCGGCAAGACTCAGGTATTTTTCCGTGTTGGCATCGTCCTTCCTGGTATTGTAATAATCCACCAGCCATTTGTAGATGTCGATCATATTGGTGCCGTTGATCGAATCGATCTTCGCATCGGCGAGCCTGCCATAGTAAATGGCGGCCGTGTCTTTCTTACCCGCTTTCTCTGCCGAGATGCCGGCATACAGCGTGGATGTCGTATCGATGGGAAGCTTGGTCCATCCCTTCGAGGTCATGAAAGTGCTGGCCGCGATGGCCCCCTTGAAGTTTTGCAGCGCGCTCTCGTATTTCTTGGCGTTGTAGTCGTCGGCGCCGTCTTTGAAATAGCCGCGGTAGATGTCGTTCACCGGCGCGTAGTTCTCCAATTGAAGCATCACCAGCTTTTTATCCTTCTCGTCGAGCTCGACATATTTTTTCAGCGCATCGAAAGCGGTGTCGCGGGCGCGCGGGTATTGCGCGTGCAACTGATCGTTGGCCGCGATGGCGTTGTACACCTTGAGCTGATAATACCAGGCTTCGGCATTCTTTTGGTTCTTTGGATTGGCGAGCGCATTGTCGATCTGCGTCTTGGCATCGGCGATCTTTCCGGCCTTGAGAAGATCTTTTGCTTTGTCCACGCTTTGCGCGAACAATCCCATTCCGACCGTGGCAAGGAATCCTGTCAGGAATATCCGTTTAGTCACTTTCATTTTTTAGAATGTTTATTGATTGAAATCGATTTTCGTCAATCAGCTTTCCGGCAGTGGAGGCATGACCTGTCCATTCCCTTCCTCCTCCAATTTGTCCAGCTTGGTAATAGCAGCGATCTCGTCGTTCTCATCCAGGCGGATGAGCTTGACACCCTGAGTAGCCCGTCCCTGTTCGCTGATACCGGCCACCGGCATACGAATGGTGACCCCGCTCTTACAGGTGATCATAAGGTCTTCGGACTCGGTTACGTCCAGTATCCCCACTAATTTACCGGTTTTACCGGTAACGCTGATGGTTTTTATGCCCTTACCGCCCCGGTTGGTGATCCGGTACTCGTCGATAGGGGTCCGCTTGCCATAGCCTTTCTCGCTGACGACAAGGATCGTCCTGGTCTTATCCTCCTTATTGACACAGATCATGCCAATGACCTCGTCCCGCTCGTCGTCCACTTCGATACCGGCGACCCCGATCGCGCCACGACCCGTCGGGCGAACCTTTTCCTCTTCGAAGCGGATGGCGCGGCCGCTCTTCACGGCCATCATGATCTCGCAATGGTTGTCCGTCAGCCTTGCTTCCAGCAAACAATCGCCCTCGACGATCGTAATGGCATTGACACCCGTCTGACGCGGCCTGCTGAACTCTTCGAGCGAGGTCTTCTTGATGACGCCCTGTTTGGTGCAAAGCAGGATATGGTGCGTATTGACGAAGGCCTCGTCCTTGAGGTCCCGTACGTCCACGACGGCCCTGATCTTGTCATCCGGGGGCAGCTGGATGAGGTTTTGCACCGCCCTACCCTTGCTGTTCTTGTCTCCCTCCGGTATCTCATAGACATTCAGCCAGTAACAGCGGCCTTTCTCCGTAAAGAACAACATGGTGTGGTGAGTCGAAGCCACGAACAGGTGCTCGATGAAATCCTCCTCGCGCGTCCTTCCGCCCATAGCCCCCCGGCCTCCCCGCCGTTGCTGCCGGTATTCGGTTGCCGACGTTCGTTTGATATATCCCAAATGCGAGATCGTGATCACGACATCCTCTTCCCGGATGAGGTCCTTGATGCTGACCTCGTTATCGAGATAGGTGATCTCGGTCTTACGCTCGTCGCCGAACTTCTCCCGGACTTCGAGCAGTTCCCTGCGAATGACCTCGTACCGTTTGTTGGCGTCTCCCAGCAATTCCTTCAGCGAGGCGATCAGCTGCATCAGCTCGTCGTACTCGGCGCGGATCTTATCCCGCTCCATTCCCGTAAGCCGCTGCAACCGCAATTCGAGGATGGCCTTGGCCTGTATCTCGTCGAGGCCCCACCCGGCATTGACCAGGCTTTCCCTGGCGATCTCGGGAGTAGCCGAAGCGCGGATCAGCGCGATCACCTCGTCGAGATGGTCCAGCGCAATGAGGTAACCCTGCAATAAATGGGCCTTCTTCTCCGCCTCCCTGAGCTCGAACCGCGTCCGGCGCGTCACCACTTCCATGCGGAAGTCCACGAATTCCCCGACCATGTCCCGCAGGCTGAGCGTTTTTGGACGACCCTTGACGAGCGCAACATTGTTGATACCGTAGGAAGTCTGCAGCTCGCTGTGTTTGTACAGCTGGTTGATGACGACATTGGCCACCGCGTCCCGTTTGAGGTCGATGACAATGCGCGTCCCCTCCCGTTTATTCGACTCGTTGTTGATATGGGCGATCCCTTCGATGATCTTATCGTTGACCAGCTGTCCGATCCTGTCGCAAAGCGCGTCCCTGTTCACCTGGTAAGGCACTTCGGTGATGACGATCGTCTCCCTTCCGCTGGCTTTCGTATCGACTTGCAGCTTGGCCCTCAGCACGACCCTGCCCCTCCCGAAATGCATCGCCGCCTTGACGCCTTCCATTCCGTAGATGATGCCGCCCGTAGGAAAATCGGGCGCCTTGACGTGCTGCATCAGTTCCTCGACGGAGATCTCGCCGCGTTTGTCGATATACGCCACGCATCCGTCGATCGCCTCCGAGAGGTTGTGCGGCATCATATTCGTGGCCATGCCGACGGCGATACCGCTGGACCCGTTGATCAGCAGTTGCGGCAGGCGGGTCGGCAGTACGACCGGTTCGGTCTCCGAGTCATCGAAATTGGGCTGAAAATCCACTGTATCTTTCTCGATGTCTTCCAGCATGTATTCGGCCTGGCGGTGCAGCCGGACTTCCACGTATCGCATCGCGGCCGGACCGTCACCGTCCTGGTTGCCGAAATTACCCTGCCCGTCCACGAGCAGGTACCGCATGCTCCATTCCTGCGCCATACGCACCATGGCGTCAAAGATGGCCGAGTCGCCGTGCGGATGGAACTTACCCATCACATCGCCGACGATACGTGCGGCCTTCTTATGCGGCTTGTTGCTGTGGTTACCCAATACGTTCATGCCGTAGAGGATTCGGCGATGCACCGGCTTCAGGCCATCCCGGACATCCGGAAGGGCGCGGCTCACGATGACCGACATCGAATAATCGATGTAGGCCGTTTTCATCTGTTCTTCAATGTTTACAGGAATAATGCGATTGTTATCCTGCGTTTCAAGCGGAGTGCTGTTATCTTCCATAGCAATGATCACCACCCGGACGGACCACCGGTCCATCGGCCGAAGGCCAATTAATTGGTTAATCGGGGGATGGCAAATTTACCCCTTTTAGCCTGAAAATCCGCTGTTAGCGGCCTTTTTTTAACGGATATTTTCCACCCGCTCTCCACTTCGCGGGTCGGCAGCGGCGCACCGGTCTATTCGAGCCAGGCCCCCTTTACCGTGTCCCCATCTACCTCGACATAGATGTGCTCCTGCAGGGTGGTGGACAACGACAGGCCGGTATAGTCGGGTTGGATGGGAAACGCCTTATGCGACCGTTCGACCAGCACCAGGCATTCGATCTTTTTGGGGTGGAACTCGAGAAAGGGCTTCATGGCGTACAGCAGGGTCTTGCCGCTGTTGGCGACATCGTCGATCACGATGATCACGCGGTCGTCGAAGGACAGCGATTCGCTGACCGTCACCGCACCGGGCGTTTTCTTGTCGAGCGAAACGGTAATGAGCCGCGTTCCGATGCCCGCTATCTCCTGCAGATGACGCTCGATATTGCGTGCGATCACGCTGCCGCTTTCCCTGATCCCTGCCAGGATCAGCTGATCCTCACCGGAATTGTTCTCCAGGATCTCGAAGGCCATGCGGCGCAATTTTTTTTGCGCGACCTCTTGCGTAAGGATATAATTTTTCATGCGACGTTGAAATTACACCATTACCTCAAATCACCTATCTTAGTCCCATTAATAATTTTTGCCCATGGCCCTTTTGCAGCAGATCGCCTTCATCCTCGCGCTGGCTACAGCCGTCTTCCTGTTTGTTAAAAAGATACGATGGATCAGGCGCAATATCCTGCTGGGCCGGGACGAAGACTATTCCGGCCAGCGCGCGCGACGCTGGAAAAATGTGCTGCTGCTGGCTTTCGGTCAAAAGAAGATGTTCCGCAATCCCCTCGTTGCCGTCATGCATTTCGTCATCTATGCCGGTTTCATCATTATTAACCTGGAAGTCCTGGAGATCGTGCTCGACGGCATCCTCGGGACCCACCGGCTTTTCTATTTCGCCGGCCCCTTGTACCTCGGTCTGATCGATGCCTTCGAAGTCCTTGCGGCGGGCGTTTTCCTGGCTTGTTTCATCTTTTTCTGCCGCCGCAACATCGTCAGGCTACGCCGTTTCATCAGTCATGACCTCGATGGGTGGCCGAGAAGCGATGCCAACTACATCCTGCTGACGGAAATGGCGCTCATGGCGCTGTTCCTGACCATGAACGCAGCCGATACGCTGCTGCAATCCCGTGGGTACGGGCACT
>DASZYU010000171.1:0-14711 GCA_035545215.1 Puia sp. | reverse complement strand
CTATTCGATACTCTCAGAACATACAGCAAGCCCCAATTCACAAACGACCTGTTGGCCGGCCTGATCGTCGGGCTGGTTGCCTTACCCCTCGCCATCGCATTCGGCATAGCGTCCGGCGTTACCCCTGAAAAGGGACTTTTCACCGCGATCATCGCGGGGTTGATCATTTCCGCGCTCGGGGGAAGCAGGGTGCAGATCGGCGGCCCCACCGGCGCCTTCATCGTTATCGTTTACGGCATCGTTCAGACCTACGGGGTCGGCGGCCTCGTCATCGCTACCTTTATCGCCGGCATCCTGCTCGTTGCGATGGGTCTTGCCCGTCTGGGCTCGGTCATCAAATACATTCCTTATCCCCTGATCGTGGGTTTTACCAGCGGCATCGCCGTCGTCATCTTCTCATCGCAGGTGAAAGACCTCCTCGGGCTAACCATGGGCGCGGTCCCCGCCGACTTCCCGGCTAAGTGGATGGCCTATTTTCACTACTTTCCGACAGCACATGCCTATGCTGCGCTCATCGGCGTCGTGACCGTTGCCATCATCGCATTTTGGCCGGGAATAACACAAAAGATACCCGGATCGCTTGTCGCCGTCCTGCTCACCACCGTCCTTGTTTCCCTGTTCCACCTCCCGGTAGAGACAGTCGGCAGCCGCTTTGGAAAGATCCAGTCCTCGCTTCCCCACCCCTTCCTGCCCGCGCTCGATTTCCACACCGTCAAGACCCTGATCCAGCCCGCTATCACCATCGCCCTGCTCGGAGGCATCGAATCTTTATTGTCGGCCGTCGTAGCCGACGGAATGATCGGCGGCAACCACCGTTCGAACATGGAACTGGTCGCCCAGGGTGTGGCGAACATGGCGTCATCGGTATTCGGCGGCATACCAGCCACCGGCGCCATTGCCCGCACCGCTACCAATATTAAAAACGGCGGCCGGACCCCCGTCGCGGGCATCACCCACGCCCTTACCCTGCTGCTAATCCTTTTGTTTTTTGGAAAATGGGCCGCGCGCATTCCCATGGCAACCCTCGCCGGAGTCCTGGTGGTCGTTTCTTATAACATGAGCGAATGGCGGTCCTTCGTCTCCATTCTGAAAGGTCCCAAATACGATATCGCCATCCTGCTTACCACCTTCTTTCTTACCGTGATCGTTGACCTCACCGCCGCCATCGAGATCGGGATGATCCTGGCAGCATTTCTCTTCATGCGGGGCATGATCCTGTCCAGCTCGGTCGGTTTGCTGAACGCGGCCTCCATCGACGAGGACGGCGCCGATCTTCCCGACGAGACCCTGCTGCCAAAAGGTGTCACCATTTTTGAAGTGTCCGGCCCGCTTTTCTTCGGCGCAGCTTATAAATTCCAGGATGCCATCCGGCTGCTCGAAAACCACCCGCGTGTGCTGATCATCCGGCTGCGCAACGTACCGCTCATCGATGCGACGGGGCTACGCGTACTCAAAGAAGTGGCCAAAACCAGCGAAAAACGCGGCACCAAGCTCGTTCTGTCCGAAATCACCAATCCCAAGATCCTGAAAGACCTCGGCGACGCCCGCCTGCTCTTTACCATCGGCAAAGCCAACGTGACGCCAACGCTTCAGGAGGCCATCGCGCGGAGCAAGGCGGTCTTGCCCCCGGACATCGGAACGCCCCTCCGGGCCAGATGATCCCGGTTCGCCGTTTCGGCGATAACATAATTTAATCGTGACCGGCGTCTTCTTCTTCCCCCGCTTCGCTCCCGCCCTGTCGCGGCAGCGCGCATCCGTTAACTCCACAACAACCGGTATTGGCGAAAGCCGTGTACAGCAAATAAGCGCCGGCGATGGCCGGCAACCACTCCCGTATCGCAAAGGCCTTAGCGATCGCGAACACACCTACCGCCAGACGCAGGACCCTCATCAGGGGCCATGACCGCCGCAGGCTTTTCAATTTGACTGCATTCATAGTCGTGACAGGCTTTTCATTTTCAATACGCCCGTTCTATTCCGGACGAATGATCCGTTCGAGCGAGGACCACGCCCCGCCGTTATAGGCTTCGAGACCCGATTGCCCAAGCAGGCTGACCGCCGCACCACTTCGTGCGCCGCTGCGGCAACAGGCAATGATCGGTTTTCCCTTTTCCTTCAATGCGTCGATCTCCGCAGCCAGCGTGTCCAGCGGGATATTCACCGCACCCTGGATATGCCCGTTCCGGAATTCCATGCGCGAACGAACGTCGATGATGGTGGCTCCTCTGAGGTGTATCGACCGGAGGTCCGGGGATTTGCCAAAAACATTTCTTAAAAAGTTGGACATAGTAGTATTGTGTTTTCCGCAAAACTCGCCACATCCGGGCGCCTTTTCCGTGACATAAGTCACGCGACTTCCTGCTCACAACACTCCGGTTCTGCGTATCTTTGTTACAGGCAAATCAAGACCGTGATCGACGAAACAAAATTGAACAGCCTCTTTCCCTCCTTCGAACGGAACCTGGTCACCGATATGGCCGGGAAAGCCACCATCCGGGAATTTGCCGCCGGTCAGTTGCTCATTAAAACGGGTCAGAACATCCGGGCCACGATGCTGATCACCAAAGGATTGGTCAAGATCTACCGCGAAGATGACGAGGGAAACGAGTTTTTTATGTACTATCTGCAACCTGGGCAAGCCTGCGCCCTGTCGATGATCTGCGCCACCAAACAGGAGACCAGCGAGATCATGGCACGGGCCGTTACCGACACCGAGAGCATCTCCATCCCGCTGGAATACATGGATAAGTGGATGACTGAATACAAGAGCTGGTATCATTTTGTCCTGGAATCCTACCGCGCCCGGTTCGAAGAGCTCCTGGTAACCGTCGATCACATCGCTTTCCGGCATATGGACGAAAGACTGCTGTTCTATCTGCAAAAACAACAGGATACCCTCAAGACCCGTCGACTGCCCGTCTCCGTCACCGAGATCGCCGCCGACCTGAATTCCTCGCGCGAAGTCATCTCCAGACTGCTCAAGAAGCTCGCCGACAAAGGGTATATCCGCATGGAAAAAAATTTTCTGGAGATCCTCGACCTTGATTTCAAAGGCCTTGTATAACGTTGACACCACTCACCCGTTCGCGTGACTAATGTCACGGCAAATGCCGGGCACAGTTGCCAATTTTGTGATGAAAACGACAACAAAATGGACAACAACGCATATTACGAAGTAGCCCTGCAGTGGATCGAAGGCCGGAAAGGTGTCATCAGTTCGCCGGTACTCGACGAATCCATCACGGTAGCGACCCCGCCCGAATTTCCCAAAGGCGTTCCCGGCATCTGGTCTCCCGAACATTTGCTGGTCGCCGCGGTTGACGGCTGTTTCATGACTACCTTCCTCGCAGTGGCCGAGAATTCGCGGCTGGAATTCATCCGGTTTGATAGCAAGGCAACGGGAAAGCTGGAAAAAGTAGAAGGCAAATACCTGATCACCGAAATCGAACTGTCACCGGCCCTGGAGATATCCGACGAGGCCCACCGCGAAAAGGCATTGAGAGTGCTGGAAAAATCCGAGACGGCTTGTTTGATCTCCAATTCGATCCGGTCACGCATCCTTTTCCGGCCGGTGATCACCGTAGCTAAAGGGCAGCCCGTCACGATTTCTTGAGGAAGAAGATACCTTTGACATCCGCTTTCCAGTGCCGTACGAGGAACACCATCGCGGTCTCCTCGATCAGGTCCAAAGCCGTGCAGGCCGCCGCTATATAGAAAAGCCACAGCGGCACCTCCGCGGTAAAAAACACGAGGATAAGGAACACGCCCTGCGAAACCGCGGCAATCTTCGCCAGCCACGTGTGGAAGCTCGTTAGTCTCCGATACCGGATCAAAGCGGCTGCCATTTGTATCAGGTACAGCGAAGCCAGGACAACGACGATGACCAGCTGGCTCCGAAAAAAGCCCGGGTCATACACCAGCAAGCCGATGATCGCAACCGCCACCGTCAGATCGTCCCCGATCGAGTCCAACACGGACCCGGCCTTGCTGATCACACCATACCGGCGCGCCAGGAAACCGTCCACGGCATCAGTGCAAAAACTGAGCAGCAACAGCCAGCGGAACACTTGCCAATCGTTGCGCACGATCAACACGATCAGCGCGAAAACCGCGACTATCCGGTAGATCGTTATCCCATTGACCATATAGTAGGCCGGCTTCGACATTACCTTTCCATCTCCAAAGCTAAGCCATCCGGCCTTGCGGCCCTCCTTTCCCGACAAAATAAGCGCTAAACGAAGAACCGGATAGGTTGGCTGAACAACTGTTCACTGCTGTCGTCGTTCGCTTCCACCCGCACATATCGGATTTGCGGCGTGCCATCCGCGCCCATAGGGATCTTAAAAACGACCTCCGGTCCCGACCCCAGGTGCGTGATCCCCTTGTCGGTGATTGCTCGGACAGCCGCCCTATTATTGAGACTCACCCTCAGTTCATCGCTCGTAAGCCCGATATGCGTGAAGCGTAGTCCGCTCCCATCCAAAACGCCAAAGAAAGCCCCCTTCCGATAGGCCCTGAGACATTCATGCTCGGTAAATTCCGGCACCAGAAGCATGCTCTTACCTCTGCCGATCGTGTGATCCGGTACAAAAAAGCCCAGACACCTACGCCCCGTACCCAGGACCTGGTCCCACAACTGATGCGCCCATCCCCGGTAAGGATCGCCATACCCGGTCACGCAGGTGTCGTTATACACCTCGATACCTAGCACCCGGTTGTCGAAATCAAGCATTCTAACCACCTGCTCGAACGTCAGACCCGACCACAGCGGGTGATTGATGGTGATCCCACCGCCGTCGGCGAACAACAATTTGTCGAGCATCCGGCGAAATGCGTCTTCCCAATTCAATCCCGTCCCCATGGCATAACCATGCTCTTTGGTATGAAAGACATCGTGCACGTCGAAATTGCCGCTCGCATACATCGACCCCGGCGCGCAGGCATGCAGCGGTGCATTGGTAAAGCTGTGGTGCTCCGCATTCGGTGAAACAATGATATCGCCCGGTACATTTTTGAAGATCGGCTCTCCCAATTGAAAAGGAAGCCTGGCTTTTACGTCCGCCGGCAATTCATCCGCCCAGGCCTTGGGCCCCTTCTCGATGATGTCATTCCACCGGAAAGGTCCGGATTCGAGCTTGCCGTCAACGACGCCGGGAAAATCCTGCTCGACCGCGTATTGGTTAAGGCGGATGGATCCGATAGGATACGTGGGGGCCGAAGGATAATAATTGGAGATAGGAAAATGCCGGAGCCCGAAATGCTGGTAATACTTGTCCAGCTTTTCCTGGTTCTCAACGTGTACATGCGTGGCTGAAAGGACATATCGGCAACTGTTCCATTGAACGCCTTCGTAAGGATTGTCTACGCGGTAAGAAGCGCCGCCGCCAATGGCGGCGGCTTCACTCGTCCCTTCGGACAACGCTGTTGTCCTGGTACCCGGTCTCAGGCCCGCCAGCAGGGCCCCTCCGCCGGTCATTTTCCGGATGAAATTTCTTCTCGTTTCCATATTGATTATTTATCCCACCATACATGGGTCGTGATCTGATCGGGTCCCTGGTCATGGATCGCCGCCTGTATGTTGGCAGCATTGATGCTCAGCTCCGAAACGGGATACATCAACCGGCGCGGGATCGTATATTTCGTCTGGTCCAGCCGGGGATAACCGCTTCTCCGCCAGTTCGCAAACTGCTCATAGAAATTATAATGCGTCTCGACCCAGTATTGCGTGTTGATCTGGCTGAGCGCGCTGTCCGTATTGGCGGTGTTGAACGGATGCGCCTGCAGGTAAGCAGTGATCGCCGGCGGCGTCAGTTTATAGCTGCCGCCATAAATATTCAGTTCATTCATCGCAGCCGTTACTCCATTGCTGTATAACGCGGGGGCGTCACTCGGACCCAACCCGTTGATCACACCTTTTAGCGCCAATTCCGAAAGCATCAGCTCTACCTGAGCATAACTGAGATGGACAAAGGGAGCGCTATACGTTCCGAAAGTAGTCGACGGAGAGGTGGAATAATTGGCGATGGGCAACGGCACCTGGTTCGAAGGCGTATTGGGCGGCAGGCCTAACTGGTGCGCGGCCGCTGTATCGCCATTCGGGAGGACCGAATACACGTAGATCCGCGGGTCGTGATTGTCGCGCAGGAAAGCGACGAACGGCTCGGCGAGCTTCCAGGTATTGTAATAGACCACCGGCGTTGCCTGTCCGTTGGAGATGGTGGCATAGTAGGTGTTCGGCTTGTAAGGCACCACGAAATTGTCGCTGTTGCTTTGCATCAGCCCGCTCGAATACGCCAGGTTGGCATATTTGGCTGAGTTGGCCGGGTCGACTTTGTTGATCCGCAGGGCCAGTCGCAACATCAGGCTGTAGGCAAACCGCTTCCAATTCGTGATATTCCCCTGGTAGACGATGTCGTTTTGCGGCAGCGGCTTCCCGGGATCGAGCTGCGAAGCGGCGTCCTGCAATTCGTTGAGCATGTCCGCATAGATCTTACTCTGCGGGTCATACGCCGGCTGCAGATTGCCCTCCAGGTAACCCTCTCCTGCCTGGAAATAGGGAACGTCTCCATACAGGTCGGTCAGCGAATGGAACGCATAGACACGGAGGATACGGCCGATGTTGTAAGAATTGACCAGCAATGGCTGCCCCTTCGTCTTGCTGATGAAATCGATGATATTCCTGACCGGTCCGCCGTATTGATAGGTGAAATGATACTCCGGACTGCCGCCGATAGTCAGCGTGGAAAAATTGGAGCCGTAAGAGGCCATTTGGTTCATCACCTGTCCAAGGATACTGACGTTGCAATAATACGTATAGTCAAGGATCGACAATTCGATGTCCGGCAGCACGAACGCCAGTGTCGGCGTCGTCACAGCATCCGGGCTCGTATTGATCGTCTGGAAATTCTTGGAGCACGAGGCGCAGAAAAGTACCAATGCCAAGGCCGCAGCCCCTACCCGAATAGAAATAAGCTTTTTCATGATCGATTGGCTTTAGCTTGTTTAGAAAGATAGTTTTAGGCTGACGCCGATGTTCCGAGTCGTCGGATAAACGGTGGCGGCAAGCCCTTGTCCGTTGTCGCTGGTCGTATTGCTCTCAGGGTCGATGTTCGGCGTGTTCTTATAGAAATAGAAGAGGTTTCGGGCCGTCAACGCCAGCGTTAGCCGCGAGATGGCCGTGCCGCTGATCCACTTTTGAGGCGCAGAATAGCCAAACGATAGCTCCCTGAGCTTGACAAAGCTGGCGTCGTATACAAAATTCTGGGTGATCGCGGCGAGGTTACTGTAGTAGTTGACGAGGTTGGCCGGGCTGACCTTGACAGTGTGGTCATTACCTGATGCGTCCGCCCCGCTGACCGTCAATCCATTTTCCCTGCCCGGCAGCGTCAGCTTGCTCTTTCCGTTAGCCATCGCAAGCGAGTTCTCTTCCGAAAAGATCCGGGCGCCGAATTTGCCGTCGACCAGGAAATACAGCGAAAAATTCTTGATCGTAAACGTATTGCCGAGCGAGGCCAGTTTGTCGTAGACCCCGCTGCCGAACTTGCTCAGCGTTCCGCTGTGAACAGGGTTGCCGCTGGCGTCATAAACGATGCGGCCTTTCACATCGCGGCTAAATGTATAACCTTCTATTTGACCATAGGGCATCCCCTTTTCGACGTTGACAAACGCGTTCCCCGTTTTCGACTGCGCCACCTGCAGGCTGGTAATGTTATTGCCAAGGCTGAGCACTTCATTCCTGTTGTAAGAGAACAAGCCTGTCAGGTTCCAGCTGAACGAATTGGTGCTGAACACATCCGCCCGCAGCGTAGCTTCAATGCCCTTATTGGTCATTTCTCCGAGATTGACGACTGCTTTCGAATAACCGGACGCAACCGAGACATTGGTCGTCACGATATCCTGTGTAGTCCTGCGCGAATAATAGGTCAGGTTGAGGCCTATGCGGTCGCTAAAAAGCCCGAGATCGACCCCGCCTTCATATTCTGCAGACAACAGCGGTTTTAGATTCGGGTTCGGAACGGTGGTATTGCTGATGCTTTGCAGACTGATGCCGTTGTAATTATTCGGGTCGAGACCGTAGGAAAGCGCCAGTTGGTAGGGGCTGGCGCCGCCGCTGACCTCGGCAAACGACCCGCGTACGCGCGCCGAAGACATCCACGCGGGAAGGTAACGATTGTCGAGCCCATAACTCACTGACGCGGAGGGATAGAACAGCGAATTGCTGTTCAGCGGCAGCGTCGAGAACCAGTCCTGCCGTCCCGTCAGCAGCACCGACAAACCTTTCCAGTCCGCCTCCACGTTCCCGAACAGCGAATTGATCCGCTGTTGTGCGTAGCTCGTCGAGGGATATTTTACCGCCAGGTTGTTTGCGGTGTAGATCCCTTTGATCACAAACGGAGTCCCGTTGATATTCATGCCATTCAGTTCGCTGTTGTAGATATTCCCGCCGAAAAACGCGCTGACCTTCAGGTCCGTTCCAATCCGTTCGGTCGGCGTGCCAACGATCATTTCATAGTTCTCTTCGGCATTGTTTCGCGAATTCTGGTTCAGCCCCCCACCCTTGGGGTACCAGATGACTCCGGCGGGAGTGTAATCGAGCTCGTTGTAATTGTAATAGTCCTCGAGGATGCGTCCCTTTGCGTACAGCCAGCGCGCAAGGTCGTACCGCAATTCCAGCGAACCGTCGATCCGTTTGCGCGTGTCCTGCTCATGCATCCGGCTGGTCACGAAATAAGGGTTCGTGGGAATACCCTGGCTGGTGATGCCGATCTCGTTCCCGTTGGAATCGACACCGGGCTTCAGGGCGAGCACGTTGACGTTGGTCGGCAGGTTGACGATCGTGTAATTGACATTGGAATAGTTGCCGCCGATGATCTGCCGGTTATTCGCGCTTTCGATCGTATAATTGAGGACAGCATTGACCGACAGCCGGTTGTATTTGGTCTCCGAATGGAAGGAGAAGATGTTCCGCTTGTACCCCGTATTAGGAATGATATCCGAATTCTGGAGATTGGATGCCGAAAGCCGGAAGTTTGTGTAGGTTGTACGGCCCGACAGCGCGACGGCATTCGTGAGCGTATTGCCGGACCGGTAGAAATTTTCAATATTCTTCCGCTGACCGACATAGGGCCGCATTTTTCCGTCGAACTGCACGACCGGAGTACCGTCGAGACGCGCCCCCCAATTGTTGATCGAGGAAAGTACGTCCTGCTGGCTCTGGGGTTTCATGCCCGTAGTGCCCTGGCCGTACTGATATTGCCAATCCGTATAATCGATCACGCGGTCGGTCGTATAAGCGCCACTGTAGTCCACCTGCACTTTATTCTTGGCAAGCCCTGATCCGCTCTTCGTCGTGATCAGGATGACGCCGGTGGAAGCCCTCGATCCGTACAACGCGGCAGAGGCATTGCCCTTCAGCACCGTGATGCTTTCGATATCATCGGGGTTGATGCCGGTAAGCCCGTCACCAAAATCGATCCCGCCGCCCCCGCTGGCGGTGGCCGAAGAGATAGCGGTAGAATTGATGGGTATACCGTCCACTACCCACAGCGGTTGATTGTTCCCGGAGATCGACGCGATACCGCGTAGCGTTATCCGCTTTGAACCCGCCACCCCATTGCTGATATTGCTGGCATCCAAACCCGCCACTTTGCCCGAAAGGGCCGATTCCAGGCTGACCGACTTGATGTCATTCACTTTACTTCCCGAAATGCTTTCCACGAGATAACCCAGGTTCTTTACATTCCGCTTGATATTGAGCGCGGTGACCACCACTTCGTTCAACCGTGTATTGCTGAGCTTTAGCTTGATGAGCAGCGAATTGCTCTTGCCGTCGCTGACCTGGTAATTTTTGACCACCGACATTTCATATCCTACCGAAGACGCCGTAATCTGGTAGTTCACGCCGGTGCGAAGGTGTTGAAGACGGAATAGACCGCCAGAATCTGTCTCACCGGTGTACACATCCCGGCCCGTCTCTGTCCTGGCCTGTACCGTGACGCCGGCAAGCGCGTCGTTATGCTCGTCCATTACCATTCCTTTCACTTCGGCCGTACCTTGCGCTCGAGCAGAGAGTGCGCAAAAGGACAGGCATGGAATGCAAATCCCCCTTATGGCTGCAAGCAGCCATGTGAAAGCTTGTGATCTCATTTTAATTTTTTTGGTTGTGAGAAGTCTGGTTTGCTGTTCTGGTTAGGTAAAATCCCCCGGTAGTACGAACAACGGTCAGGCCGTTGATCTTTGCGATTGCCGATAATACTGCTTGGGGTTGATCGGCTTTATCGATATTGCCCGTAAACCGCCTCTCCGCCACGTCGGCCAGGTTATACGCAATGGGCAACCGGTACAAGGCCGATAAGGTCTTCAGCACATCGGCAAGCGGAGTATTGCTAAAGTTTGTACTCGGCGTTTTGATGTCGTTCCGAATGAATTTCGACACCGCCATCGAAGACCCGTCGAAGTCCGCCTGCTCGCCGGGGTGCAGCAAAACTCCCTCCGTCCCCGCCCTATGGCCATCCATTCGGAACACCCTGATCTTGCCCGAAAATAGCTTTACCCTGGTGCCTGGCCTTTTCGATTCCCATGTCGTGATCCGGAACGAGGTGCCGAGAACCGCCACGGTCAATTGTCTCGAGTAAACCGTAAAGCGCCGACCCGTTTCCCTCGCGATATCGAACTGTACATCGCCCGCGATGCGGACGGTCCGCTCCCCCGCCGGAAAGATCGGCGGATACCGGATGGCGCTGCCGTGAAACAGCATCGCGACAGACCCGTCGGGCAGGCGAACCGGTTTCGGCCGCGCACTGCGATTGATCGCCGTTTGCCAGGAAGTGATGGCCACGCGGGCGCTGTCTTCCATTGCACCCGGTCGTTGCCCCGTCGTTCCGGCGATCGGTCGCGCCTCACGCGCAGGATGACGCAATACGAACCAACCGCAAATAAATAGGACTGTAGCCGCAGCGGCGGCGCCGCCCCATCGCAAAACGCGTGTTCTGCGTTTTTCGCCCATCAAATGCTCCAACCTTGCTCCCACTTCTTCCAGCTCCGCGCGGTGGCCATATTCCCGAAAGCTGAGTTGTCGAACCAACGCCCTTGCCTCTTCAACGACAACCGCCTTCTCTGGACGCGTCGACAGCCAGTTGTCCCAAAACGCACAAGCCGGTTCATCGCTTCCGTACACCCACGCCTGGAACGATCGATCGGCCGCAAGTTCTTCGGCGCTGGAATGATTGTGACTCCAGGGATGTGGTAGCTCGGGGTTCATTACAAAGAGGAGGTGACTGAGAAGAAAAAGACCCTCAAGAAACAGAGGGATTTTTCAGGAAATAATTTTCAACAGGATAGAAGCGTCCTCGCGCAGCACCAGTTTGAGCTCGCCAAGCGCCCTGTAGATAAGCGTCCTGGCGTATTTCACTTCTTTAAGACCCATGACCTCGGCTACTTCTTCGTAGGTCAGGTTATTATAGAAATACAAATAGATCGCTTCGCGCTGTCTGGCCGAAAGACAATTGATCGCCTGCTGCATGCCGCGAGATCGCTGTTCGCCGCTTTGCCGGTCGATCAGGGCGCTCTCCGGCGATAGCTCCAGATGGAATTCGTAAGAGTCCCCATTCATGACCCCCACCGGCACACGCGCTTCTCTTGCCATCCTGCGCAACAGTTCCCTGCGCACAGAAACCATGAAATAACTCCTTATATTATAGATGTCCGGCAGCGGAGATTTGCGGTTGAGCAGGTTCATGAAAAAATCCTGGAGCGTGTCCTTGATAAGGCTCCGGTCGTGGGTGAAACGAATCCCGTACTCGAATAGCAAGGGAAACAGATTCCTGTAAACCTTTATGAAAGCAGCCTTGTTGCCTTTTAGGAATTGACTGATCAGAGCGGTATCTTCATCGTTGAAGACCATGCCGGCAAATCTATCGTCTTTGTCAGTTTTAGCGCGATCTTCGCCATTAAGTTATTGTTATCTGACCGCCGTAAAGCAGGTGTAGGTTTCCTTCCGCTGCGGCGTTATCAGAAGGCGGGGGTTAAGTGCAGCTATCCTCATAAAAGCGGACCGGTAAGACCATTCGCCCGCCCGCCTCGAACCGTCGCCGCTCATCATCGGCAGCCGCCTCCTTACGCCTTATCTCGTATATTTGGCCGCCTGTCCCTTAAAAGACAAAGCAACCTTTCAACATTTTGTTCATTAAACGTTTGCCATGCCAACCTCCAGACGCGATTTCCTGTCCCTCTCGACCCTGGGTCTGACCGCACTCGGCTCTACCCTCGGCGCGCTCGCTCCCCAGACATCGACCGCAAGCCCGCATCCGGCGGCGGCTCCGCCCAACGCTCCCATCGTGGAGCTCGAAGACTTCGTATACGATATCGAAAACGGCTCGAAGGGCTGGGTAGGCGAAGGCGGATCCGCTAAAGAAGCGACTGTGGAAGAGTTCCCCGTCTCGCAAAGCATCGCCGGCGTTTCGATGCGCCTTAAGCCGGGCGCATTCCGCGAGCTCCACTGGCACTCCATCGCGGCGGAATGGGCGTACGTGCTCGAAGGCCGCGTACGTACCACCGTTATCACGCCCGACGGCACGACCTCGACCGACGATTTCGAGCAGGGCGATATCTGGTATTTCCCAAAAGGTCACGGCCACATGCTCCAGTGTCTCGGCGACAAACCCTGCCATTTCCTGCTGGGATTCGACAGCGGCCATTTCTCCGAATTCGGCACGTTCAGCGTCACCGACTGGGTCAGCCATATCCCGCCGGAGATCATGGCCCGCCACACCGGGCTGCCCGCCGCCTTCTTCGCGCAGCTGCCCAAAAAAGAAGTGTACATCGGAGTTGGAAAGCTTGCCGCCGACAGCCTGCCCGGGAACATCGATCCGCACAAACCGACGAGCGCCTTCGCGCACAAATTCCGCATGGAAAAAGACGCCCCTTTGCAGGAGTTCAAAGGCGGGTTCCACAGGATCGTTTCTTCCGTCGAATTTCCCATCCAGAATTCGCTGACCGCAGTCCGCATGGACATCGACCCGGGCTGTATCCGCGAACTGCACTGGCACCCCAATGCCGACGAATGGCAGTACGTGATGAGCGGCGCAGGAAGAATATCCATCTTCGGCTCGCACGGCCGCGTCAAAACCATGCCGTTCAGCAAAGGCATGGTCTCCTTTATCAAACAAGGCTACGGACACTATGTCGAGAACACGGGAAGCGAACCCTTAAAGCTGATCGTCCTCTTCAACAGCCCCGTCTACCAGGAGCTGTCCCTGAACGACTGGCTCGCCGCCAACCCCGTTCAGCTCGTAGCCGACCACTTCGGCATGACCACCGAACCGGCCGCTTCGCTGCGAGACCATAAGGGAGGCATTTACTGATAAGGAAATAGACCCCGCGGCAACCGACGCGGGGCCCTCATGTTGCCCGGCGCATGCACAAGAGAGCGCACACCGGGCGACCCTCGCCTACATGCACCCGATCGCGCACGCAGCCAGACAGGGCGCGCAGGTGACACCCGTGCAAACCGCCAATTCGGCAATTGCGAAAGGTACGCCCACGCCCGAGGCCGCTACGGCGGCGGCTACGCCCGAACAAACGATCGCGCCCGTAAAGCACGCCGTCGCACAATTGATCTTAAAGCTGCTGGGACCTACCAACAGCTTGCCGTTCTTGATGTCGACGCTAAGACCCGGCGCCGTTCCATCCGTATGCACGCATTTCAGAAAACAGGTACCCCAGCTGTGCGCGCGCTGCACCTTGGCGTCGTCCTCGGCAAACCATTCCATGGCGCCGCTCATCGCCTTGTCGAAATCCTTCTCACCCTCCGGAAAGATCAGGTAGGCCCGGTATAGCCGGTCCCCGACCTTCTTCCAGATCATCGAACAACCTTGCCCCTTCTCCGCTTTCGGGTTGTAGAAATCGAACGCGCAGAAAAGGACGTGCTGCTGTTTTCCATTGGCATCCGTCAACTCGCCTTCATAACCCCACATGGCATCCTCGCGGAGTATCTGGTAAAAACCCTTGCTGTGCGCATCTTTCAGCAATGCGGCAAACGCCGGGTCCTGGTTGAACTTTGCCCAGTTGGCTTTCATTTGGGCAGGAGTGAATCCTTCGATCTTCCGTTGGTTCCCGCGTTCCTGGCCAAACGAACGAAGGGTACCCGCGATCAGGCTAATGGCGATCAGCCATGCGATTTTCTGTCTCATGTTTATTTGTTTTAGGTGTTAAGAAACAAGTCAATCCCCCCTCACCGCATCATACAAGCGAGCGCCACCACCGGGATGAACGTTTGCATTTTCCAGCGCGCATCGAACAGACAGCGCATCCCGTAGTTGAGTACGAGGTTTCGACCAATGCGCCAGTCGCCGCCGAAATTGATCGTATTGGGATCCACGACGCTCCATTTAACCGAAGAAGGCACCACCGCTACACCGGGCCCCGGCGTCTTGAACGCTTCGTTCAACGCCTCCATCGGGGTTCGCAACCCCTTGTGCTCATAAAAGAATTCGATGAAAAAGGTGAAGATCGCTCCGCCGTAACGCAGGTTGGCGCCGGCCGAGTAAAGCGTATTCGATGCGACCGCGCTCTGGATCGTGTCCGTGCCGTTCGCCGCATTGTGCACCGTGAAATTCAATTCTTCCTGGTACCAGGTGGACCGCACCAGCCCGGAGAAGAACAGCTTTCGGCCGATGGGAATTCCCCCGTTCATCCAGACACCCCACCCGGTA
>DASZYU010000170.1:0-7741 GCA_035545215.1 Puia sp. | reverse complement strand
AGGTGAACTGCATGATCGGGTACTTATTGACGATAGGAACTCGGTACAGCTTACCGATATAGAACTGCTCGTGCGGCGCCCACCGTATACCGGCTGAAAGTTCGGCCGTGGTGATCTTTCGGATCGTATCGACACCGTTGTTGTTTACCGCGACATAGCTGATCGTACCGGCGGGCATCTGCTGCCACCATTTGAAATCGAAATTGTATGAGAGGTGGTTGCGCAGTTCGTGTACATAATCGATCCGGGCGATGTTGTTGTAAAGCCATTTGTCGTTATTCCCCCGCTTGAACGAAAGCAGGAAGTTGTCTTCCTGGACAAATTGCAGCTGCTGGCCCGGTATCTGCGTCTCCCGCTGGTAAGAGGCGCGGATATAATGCTGCGGAAACCCGTAGATGGTCTTGTTGTTGAGGCTGTAGGTCCCGCTCAAAAAATATTTCCATTGGTGATCCCCGAATCCATAGGCGGCGTAGGCTTCCGAATAGTACCGGGTGCTCAACCGAGTGGTCGTCCTGCCGCCGAACCGAAGCCGGAACCCTTCCACGGGATTAAAGCTGTAAAAAGTACTCGCAGGCCCGATCTCGAACGGCCCGGCCTGTTTGTACCCCGCGAGCAACAGCGTTCCCCAGTCCATCAGCCGGCGGAACGATTTCATGTGTTGCAAACTGTCGGCATTCGCATACACCTTGTTCTCGAACGCCGTCAGGGTGTCCGCCCGGTAAGCCAGCCAGAAACTGTCCTTTCTGCTCTCGGCGCTATCTGTCATGACGGTGGGCGCCCCCTTGAAAAGACTGTCCGGAAGAGGCGTGTTGGTTTTGAAGTTCAGGAAAGACACGGTTCGCTCGCCAAAAAGACCTACCCCGTTCTTGGTGATCCCAAAATCCCCCAATACATCGCTCCTGGTCAGCAGATAGCGGCCATCCGGCTGGCGCGTAAAATCCTGGTCGATCTTCATCTCGCGGACGAAGTTGAAGTTGATGCTTTTGCTTACCAGCAAACGCAATTGCTGAATGGCGTAGTTGCCGTCCAGGGTGATCCACATCGTGCCCCGGAAAAGCAGGTCGTTGGGATTGCGCGGACGGAACGACAGCCGCACCAGTTTCTGACTGTCGACCATGACCGTGTCCTCGATGAAATACATATAAAACGTCGGCGCCAGGTCGGCGATCGGGCTAAGGAAAAGATTGGTGAAGACGGAAATATTGTTGTCATAGACATTGAAATCCTGGTAAAGACGGTTCAGGTACATGCTCACGCCCTGCATGTCGATGAATTCTCCATAATCCACCCGGCGTTTCCCGGTGATCACCGATTTGGTCTTCTCCGGGTTCTTCCGGTAATAATTCTGCGAGTAGGTCTCTTCCAGGTATACCGGCGACAAGCGGCGGCCTTCCAGCTTCGTGGTGTCGCTGTTCTCGACGAGGAAATGATAGGGCCGGAGCAGCTTGTTGCCGGTGATCTTCGAATTGACCTTGTCAACCGAGACGACCAGCTTCTCGTATTTCTGGTAGGTGGCGAACGAGTAGGCCTCCATCCGGTTTTGATTCTTGTGATCGATCACCTGCCGGATCAGCTCGACGGCGGGATTGCCTTTGTTCCGATACCGCTGCTTCTTGTTCCGCACCACGGCCTTTTGCAGTTCCCTGACCTGGTGTTGCAGCGGGATCACCACCTCGTAATCCGGGACCGAATCCAATCGCAAGGTCTCGGTCATATACCCGACCATGCTGACGACGACCGTCACGCGCCCCTGCGTGACCGGGATATGAAAACGCCCTTCGTTATTGCTTCGCGCGCCTCCCTTCAAACCTTTTACAGATATGCTCGCGTTGGCAAGCGCCGTCTTACTTGCGGAATCCCTGACCTGGCCGCGCAACACGACCTCCTGCGCCTGACCCCGAAAGCCTGCTGCCATGATCGTTAAGAGTAATATCCAGTCTTTTAATCCCCATCCGGTTTTTCTCATCCGAGTGCTATTTAAATACAAATCTCTTCTGCAGTATATAATTATATGCTATGGCAACCGTCACGGCAACGATTACCTTCGCCAACATTGCCTTGACTCCTCCCGCATGGATCAGGAACCACAACCCGGAAATGTTGAGCAGCAGGTTGCCCGTCCATACCAGGACATACCGGTTCAGCTGCGTGGCCCACTTGCCCTCCTGTGCCTGGAATACCCAGCTGCGGCTGACCAGGAAATGCGTAATGCCGCCGCAGACCGTACCCATTCCGCCGCAGATGACTCCGCCTGCCACGATCCCGCCGATGATCATGCCCCCGATAAATCGCAACAACGCATATGTGACCGCGAAATCGACCGCGGTTGCCAGGATGGATGCTATTTGCGCCTTCGTAAAGGTGATCATAATAAAGCGTTGAACCATACAACGATCTGCAGCAACGCGTTAGTGTATACTCCTGCAAGCACGTCGTCCATCATCACGCCCCACCCGCCTTTCAGCCGCTCCATTCTCCGGATATACAGCGGTTTCGCGATATCGAAGATCCTGAACAGCACGAGCCCGGCCAGCAGGTAGGGCCATCGTACGGGTACGAAACAAAAACTCGTGAACATTCCCGCCGCTTCATCGATGACGACCCGGTGGCTGTCCTTGCCCCAGTAAGGCTCGACTCTCCCCGAGCTGTATACGCCGGTCGCCAGCATTACGATCGTCACGACTGCCTGCCCCCAAAGATGCCCATTCCCACCCCTCCAGAGGAGCCACCACAAGACACAAGCCGCCGCTGCGGCCACCGTGCCTCCGCCTTTGGGCATGTAGCCGATCCCCAGACAGGTGGAAATGAGTCTATGGATCAGGCCCATCAGGCGGTGATTTCCTCTTCGGCATACGTGAGGCCTTCCGGATTCACCGGTTCTTCGCCTGCCATCCTTCTGAGCGTGTTCTGCAGGACGGTCAGCTGCCGGAAAATGTCATGCTCCGGACGTTCGCCGGTCGCCGCAGTCTGCGGGGATTTGAAGTAGAAAGACAACCATTCCTGAACGCCGCTGAAACCAGCCCGCTTGGCCAGATCGCCGAACAACGCCAGGTCCAGCACGAGCGGCGCCGCCAATATGCTGTCACGGCAAAGGAAATTGATCTTTATCTGCATGGAATACCCCAGCCATCCGAAGATGTCGATGTTGTCCCAGCTTTCCTTGTTGTCTCCATGGGGCGGATAATAGTTGATGCGGATCTTATGATAAAGCTCGCTGTACAGTTCGGGGCTCAGATCAGGCCGCAGGATATCTTCCAGTACGCTCAGTTTCGAAACCTCCTTGGTGCGGAAATTGTCCGGCTCATCGAGGACGTAACCGTCCCTGTTACCCAGGATATTTGTCGAAAACCAACCTTTCACGCCCAACGCCCGCGCCTGAAGACCCGGCGCGAGGATCGTCTTCATCAGCGTCTGCCCGGTCTTGAAATCCTTTCCGCCGATCGGCGTGCCCGTCTGTTTTGCCAGCTCGACAAGCGCCGGGATGTCGACTGTGAGGTTCGGCGCGCCGTTCAGGAACGGGATACCCATCTTGATCGCCGCGTAGGCATAGATCATCGAGGGCGCGATGCGCGGATCGTTGTCACGCAGACCTTTTTCGAAGGCGCCCAGGCTCTCATGTACGTCGGCCACCTCGGTGTATTTCTCGGTGCTTCCGCACCAAACCATCACCAAGCGGTCGCATCCGCGGGTATCCTGGAAACCGGCGATATCTTCCATTACGGCCCGGGCCAACTCATATTTATTGGCAGCCTGTTTGACATGTGTCCCATCCAGGTTTTTTACATAGTTGCGGTCGAAAACGCCTTTCATCGGCTTCAAGGCTTCCAGTTCGGAACGCAGCGCCTGAAGCAATCCCGGTTCGAGCACTTTGGCCCGACTCGCCGCCTCATAGACGTTCTCCTCATAAATATCCCATCCTCCGAAGACGATATCTTCGAGCGATGCCAGCGGTACGAGATCTTTGATCCTGGGGTAGTTGGTCCTATCCGCCGACGGGTTATGGGCCTGTCCGGAACGAGCGTTCGCGACTAGGCCGGGGGCCGCATTCGATCGCTGTTCGCCCTCTTTCCGGTTCAAATGGATATGGCCCATCTGAGTAAGCGATCCGATCGGTTGGGCGATGCCTTTCCGGACGGCTTCCACACCTGCGATCAGGGTTGTGGCCACCGCGCCCATACCGGGGATCAGTACACCTAACCTGCCTGTCGGTTCTTTAACTTCCATGTTCATACTGTTTTTAGTGATGGTTAATGGTTAATATTTCAACGGACACGCGGTCCGCTCCTGCAGAGTGAACGGTAAAGATCGAAATAAACAACTTTCGAACAAAATTGTTCTTTGGTCGAAAATGAATACATGCTCATGACGCTGAATTAATTGTAATTTAAGATCGGGCCATTGCCCAAAATAGTTAAAGTCGGCGAATGGCCGTTTTTAGGGGATGAGATTGCCGATAAATCGGGCGAGCCGGGGCCCGCCGTTCAGATCGTTATTTTACGGTCCCTCGCCACATTCCGCCATTCCCCGCTGACCTTTTCCTCCTCGATGGTATACACCCTGTCATACAGGGCGACGGTTGGACAGATATGATAAGGTATTCCATAGAAAACGGCCCCGACGACATAACCGTGTCCGGCCGGCGCTTCCACCACGAGGTGTTCCTCGCTTTGCGCTACCGGGATCAGCCCTTCTCCGTTCAAAAAGCTGACGCGCCGCGCCAGCTCGTTCTCGGCGGCAATCGATTTATGACCGAGGTCCAGGCAAAGACGACCGTCGGCCAGCCGGGAGATCACCCGCGTGACGACCAGTGCGGCGGGCCGGAAAGGCTGTCCGGGGAACTGGTCGCCATAGCCCTTGTCCCAATAAACAAAGGTACCGGGGCTGCATTGGATATCGGGCTCGCGGCGGGCGTGCACCGGAAAGGTCGGCGACCCTCCGGCGATGATCGGCAGCAAAGGGCTGCCCGGCAACAGCGCGGCAATCCGATCGCGTAATGCGAGGACACTCGCGAATGCGGTATCGCACTGCTGCTGCAATACGGCGGGGTCGGTATCACGGATATGGCCGTCGTACGCATGCAAGCCCACGGGTGTGATGCCCTTCAGCGCGGTAGCCGTTTGGTACAATTGCAACGCCGCCTCGTCCGGGCCGATGCCCGTGCGGTTCATTCCGACATTGATATCCATCCAGACCGGTACCGTAAAACCCGCGTTGCTGAAGATGGCCGCCATCGCCGTCGCGGCGCCGGGATGATCGATCAGACATGAAAAACGCGTCCCCGGATACCGGCCGATCAGCGTAACCAGCCGGCCGGCCTTGGGACCGATGGGCTGATAGGCCAGTAACACATCGGCCGCGCCCTGTTCGGCCAGCATTTCGGCTTCGGCGATCGTCGCACATTTGAACCGGGTAATGCCCGCGTCTATCATCAGCCGCGTCACCTCCGGCGATTTATGCGTCTTCACGTGAGGCCGAAGCCGGGAGGGGTCGCCCGTCATCGCGATGGCCCGCCCGATGTTCTCCCGCACCCGGTCGGGATAAACGACGAGGGAAGGCGTGTCGAGCAAATCGATATCCTTGATCGTATACCAGCTCATGTTCTTGTTATTAGGCGCCCGCGGGCGCTGCGTTCAATGTAACTCGAAGATCACCTCAATTTCTACCGGAATATTGTTCGGAAGCGATCCCATGCCGACCGCACTGCGCACCCCTATCCCATTCTCGGTTCCCCATATCTGCGCAAACAGCTCGCTGCACCCGTTGATGACGTAGGGATGGCGTTCGAAATCGCTGGTGCAGCCCACCATACCCAGGGTCTTGATCACGCGCCTGACCTTGTCGAGGCTGCCGAGATATCCCCGCACCGTGGCCAGTATCGCCAACCCTGTCTGTCTTGCGGCCAGTTTCGCCTGGTCCGCGTCGAGGTCGCGGCCTACCCGTCCGATGATTAGCGTGCTGTCGTCCTGCACAGGACCATGGCCGGAAACATACAGATATTTGCCGTCCTGCAGACAGGTTTTGTAAACGCCCATGGCCACCGGCGCAGGCGGCAGACTGAAACCCAGCGCTGCAAAATTTTGTTCGGCGGTATAATTGCTCACACTGCGAATGTAAGGATTACATCACGATCTTTGGATCAAATTCCCGCGCAAATGCAGACGGGAAGACAGGCGGACGACCAGGCGGTTTCACTGCAGCCGATCTGTCGTAACCTCCCCTCCGGATTGTCGGATTTACGCATCGTGCGGCAACAGCCGTAGGATTAATTTTGGGAAAGCAATTCCTAAAATAAAAATCGATCATCATGCAAACGACAACTATCACCGGCATACCCGCCGCATCCGCGTCCAAAGCGAGACTTTGGACGGGTCGCATCCTCACTTACCTTCTGCTGCTCTTCCTGCTGTTCGATGCGGTCATGAAACTCATCCGCGAACACCATACGATCGAGGCAAGCGCCAAACTCGGATGGCAGGCCGATTGGATCCAGACCCTGGGCTTCGTATTGTTCGTATCGACGATACTCTACGCCATCCCAGCCACCGCCGTGCTCGGTGCAATCCTGCTGACGGCCTACCTGGGCGGGGCAACCGCCGCCAATATCCTCGCGCACTTTCCCTTCTATTTCCCTGTTGTATTCGGGATGCTGATCTGGCTGGCCCTTTGGCTGCGGGACGAACGCCTGACCGCGCATCTTCCCGTGCGCAGGGGCTGACCGGCCTGGCCGGCCGCAGGTCCCTTCCTGCAGGCGAACCGCGTCTGCCGGCAAGACCACCGGCGTTCAATCACCGGGCCGCTGGCGCCGCAAGACGTCTTATGGCCGCAGGTCCTTAGCGATCACCGTCCAGTCGTCGTTGCCATGTCCTTTCGCGATCCAGCCATCCATTTCTTTTGCGATGGCCGGTATCACGGAAAGATCGACGCCACCCTGTTCTGCGCCCTCGAGCATCAGCCTCGTATCCTTCCTAGCCATCGACAGTGTCCACGAAGGTTGGCTGTAATCCGCGGTAGCCACCCGCTTCAAACGGGCAGGGACCATTGCGCCGGGGTTCCAGGCATCCATCAAACGGGAAATATCGCTAACGGGGATATGTAACGCTTTTGCGAGCCCGAGCATGTCGCCGATGCCCGCAGTAAAAGATACGAGGAAAAGATTGCCCAGGAGCTTCATCCCTGCGGCCCTTCCCGGCTCCGGACCGAAATTCAGCAGCTGGCCGGTCATTTTCGACAACTGCGGCTCCAAACGACCGATCAATTGCTGATCCCCGGATACCAGCATCGCCCCGGTGCCTTCCAGCGCATTCGAGGGTCCCATGAATACCGGTGCATGCTGATAGGAAAAGCCCAGTTTGCTCCACCCTTTTGTCCGGTCGACCGCGCCCCAGACCGAGGTGGTCGTATGGTCAATGATCACCGCTCCGGGTTTCAACCAGGGACGGGCCGCCTCTAGCACCTCATCGACAGTGGCATCGTCTACGAGGGTAAGATGAACGACCTCCGCGCCCGCCACCGCGTCGGATATATTCTGGAAGGCTTTGGCTCCATATTTTTCCAGTTCGGTCGCCTTGGAGGCGGTCCGGTTCCATACCTGGACCTGGTCTCCCCTGGCCAACATGGCCCTGACGAAATTTGCGCCTAACAGGCCCATCCCTAAAAATGCTTTCGTCCGGAGCATATGATTTTCCAAAGGTCGGACGGAACCTCGCCGTTCGTCGTCCTGGTTGTTCGAATTGCCTGAGCT
>DASZYU010000169.1:0-3747 GCA_035545215.1 Puia sp. | reverse complement strand
CTGGTGGACTTCGCAAGAAGCAAACCGCTCGGCGAAGGCAAGGCTGCCAAACCGGCGCCGCAAAAGACCGGCAAGACCGCTACTGCCTGAAAATAGCCTTCGGGCCGCGGCCAGGCATATCGCCCGGCACGCGCATCTTCCAATCTTCCCGGCCGGTGGGCCGCCAGCCCGCCTCCGGCAGCATAAAAAAGGCCCGTCTTTCAACGGGCCTTTTTCATTCGATAACCTGAACTGCTTTCAGGGGCGATGTTTAGTGATGATGGACCGGATGGTGCACGACACGGTGATGGACCGTGTGGTGATGGTGCACCACATGATGATGCACCGGTCTGTGATGCACCGGCTGATGCTCGTGGTGGACCTGCGCCGTCGTAAAGCTGGTCATACCGACGAATACGAGTGCGCTGAATAGGAACTTCTTCATGATGTGATGGTTTTAACTTATGATGGGTTATTGCTCTCATTTATGCGCGCCATCCTTTCTGCCATCCTTCCTGATACGCGGCGGCGCTTTAGCGCCAGCCTTGTTCTCTTTATACCGCATGTCCGGCGTACCGTCCTTTTTCAGATGCTGGGGAGGCGTTTTGGCGGCATCCTTGTTGGCCTTGTACCGCATATCGGCCGTCCCGTCTTTTTTCAGCGGCCCGGGCGCCGTTGTCTTTGCGGTCGTAGCCGGCTTGGCGGTCTGCACGCTGGCAGCGGTCCTCGCTTTCCTGGCGTCCTTGGCGGAAGCAGGTTGGGTCTGCGCCAGGCCAAGCCCGACGAATACAAACAACAAATTGACAATCAGGGCAATCTTTTTCATTGATCAGATCTTTTTTGGGTTAACGCAAAAAAACCTCCGAAATTGCTTAACCACTACTTAACTATTTTCCTGGTGCCGAAAGACCAAAGGATACCAATTTTGCATCCATGCGTTCGTCAACCTTAAAATGGATCGTACTCTCGGCCACCCTCCTCGCAGCGGTCGTGGTTACCGTCCAGCTATACTGGTTGAAAAAGGTGTATTCCTATGAGCAACGCCAGTTCAATGTCGACGTCGTGAAAAGCATCCGCGGCGTGTTCGAAGACCTGCAGATGAACGACGCCCCCGGTCTCAACCTAAAAGACCTCATCGACGCCCCCGCCGACAACTATTTCTCGTTTAAAGCCGACACCATCCCCCCCAAGGATTCGCTCGTCTTCTATATCCAGCACGAATTCGCCGATTTCCTCGTCCTGACGGACTGCCGGCTGGGCGCCTACAGCGCCGCCGAAAAAAAATACATCTACGAGCAGTTCATCCCCGCCCCCGCTTCCCGCTATGCGGGCATCCGCCCCCCCGCGCAGGAACTGCCGGTCTATTCGAGGGACAACGATCACATCCTGCTGTACTTTCCCCACCGGCAGGAATACATCCTCGAGCAAATGGATTTCTGGATCGTCAGCACGGTCGTATTGTTCCTCGCGCTGATCGGGCTGGCGGCCAGTATCTTCTATTTCTACCGGCAGAAGTTCCTGGCCGAAACGCAAAAAGACTTCGTCAATAACTTTACCCACGAGTTCAAGACGCCCCTGGCCGTCATGAAGATCGCTTCGGAGGTCCTCTCGCAGGATTCGATCACCAGGCAACCCGACCGGCTTCAGCGCTATGCCGCCATCATCCGCAACCAAACCGAACACTTGCAAAGCCAGGTCGAAAGACTGCTGCGGACGGCTTCCATCGAGACGGGCGACCTGCCCATCAGCCGCGAAGAAGTGGACCCCGACCTCCTGATCGAACAGGCTATCGGCAAGGTGCAACCGCTGATCGAACAGAAACAGGCCCGCGTCGAAGTCAAACTGGAAGGCACCGGGGGTAAGGTACACGCCGATAAGGCACACCTCGAGCTGGCCGTCGTCAATCTCCTCGAGAACGCGCTCAAATATTCCCCCAACCCGCATATCGTCGTCGAAACGGGGCACGTCGAAGACGATTTCTACATCTCGGTAAAGGACAACGGCATCGGCATCGAAAAACAATACCTCAAGAACATCTTCAAGAAATTCTACCGCGTACCCACCGGAGACATCCACGATGTGAAAGGATTCGGTCTCGGTCTCAATTTCGTCAAACGGATCATCGACGCCCACAAAGGCCGGATCAGGGTCAACAGCCTCCCGGGCATCGGCACCGAATTCCGATTATTCATCCCCCTCAACTAACTATGAATTGTCTATGCAACAAGCATCAAAAGTAAAAGTGCTCCTGGCCGAAGACGACCTGTCCCTTGGCTATGTGATCAAGGATAACCTGATCGATGCCGGTTACGAGGTGGTCCTGTGCCCCGACGGTCAGGCTGCCATCGACAAATTCGACAAAGACGAGTTCGGCATCTGTCTGCTGGACATCATGATGCCCAATAAGGACGGCTTTGCCGTCGCCAAAAAGATCCGGCAGCAAAGCGATATGGTGCCCATCCTGTTCCTCACCGCCCGGTCCATGGAAGAAGATAAGATCAAAGGTTTTCAAAGCGGCGCCGACGACTACATCACCAAACCCTTCTCGATCCAGGAACTGCTGATGCGCATGGAAGTCTTCCTTCGGCGCACCCGGAAAATGCATTCCGAACGATCGGTCAATTTCATCATCGGAAAGCTCAATTTTTCATACACCGATCTCAAACTGATCATCGGAAAGGAAATGTTCAATCTCACCCAAAAAGAAGCCGATCTCCTGAAATTCCTTTGTGAACACTCGAACCGCATCCTCAAAAGAGAGGAGGTCCTGCTCAATGTGTGGGGCAAGGACGATTATTTCCTCGGCCGGAGCATGGATGTCTTTATCACCAAACTGAGAAAATACTTCAAAGCCGACCCGGAAGTCAACCTCGAGACAATACACGGCGTCGGTTTTCGTTTCAATACTCCGCAGGGCTAAAACAGGCTTAACCGCTGATTAACATTAAATTGGATAGCTTTGCACCCTCAAATCGAAGGTAGTATGCGAAAGTGGCTCCTGGTTAGCCTATGTATTTATCTTTACGCCGTCCGCGCGGCCGCCCAACTGCCGCAAACGGACACCATGCGGCTTTCCCTGCCACAGGCCGAAAAGCTCTTTCTCGACAGCAATTTCCAGCTGCTGGCCCAGCGCTACAACGTCGATGCCACGCGCGCCCTGGTGTTGCAGGCCAGGCTGTGGCCCAACCCAAACCTGCAGATCGGTCATATCCTCTACTCCGGCACCCTGAAACAATGGGTCCCCACCGGGGCCAATGACGAGACTACGGCGGGACTATCGCAACTGATCCTGCTGGCGGGCAAACGCAACAAACAGATCAGGCTCGCGCAGGCGAATGTCCAACTTTCCGAATACCAGTTCTACGATCTCCTGCGGACGCTGAAGTATACCCTGCGCACGGATTTTTTCCAGATCTACTACCTTCGGCAATCCGCAACCGTCTACGACGCGGAGATCAGGGCGCTCGAGCAGGTATCGGCCGCCTTTGCCACGCAGGAAGGTAAAGGATACATATCGGAGAAAGAGGTCGTCCGGATCCAGGCGCAGTTGTACAGCTTCCGCAGCGAATTCAACGACCTGATCAACCAGATCAACGACACCGAGAGCGAGCTGCGGCTGATCCTCCAGGTGAAACCACGTTATTTTATCGATCCCGAAGTTGATACCAATGCCGTCGCCGGGCTCGACCCCGAAAAGTATCCCCTGACGACGCTCATCGATTCGGCGTATCACAACCGGACCGATCTGCAGATCGCCAGGGCGAATAC
>DASZYU010000168.1:0-7074 GCA_035545215.1 Puia sp. | reverse complement strand
GGATGTCACCATGGCATTGACCCGGTCACTCGGGGGCCTGACAGCGATCAATTGATCATATTCCGCAACCGGTGCTCGTCGAGCACGTAGATCCTGCCATCCGCGACCTCGACAAGACGCTCCTTCCTGAAATCGCTGAGCGTGCGCGTGAGCGATTCCGGCGCTGAACCGATGATAGCAGCGAGATTTTCGCGCGAAACGGAAATAAAGGCCTTTCCGTCGAGCTCTTTCCGGAAACTGTCGTACAGGCTGAGGATGCCGTTGGCCACTTTTTTTCTGAGCGAGCTGTACGCGAGATTGAGCAAACCGGATTCCTGTGCCCGGTTGCTTCGGCTCAACCATTTGATCACCTGCCGGACGAAGCCCGGATCACCGGACATCAGGCGCAGGAACTCCGGACGCGAAATCACGACCAGCGCCGATTCTTCGAGCACCTGCGCATTGTCCGTGTAAGGTCCGCCATGAACGGCCGCAATATATCCGACGCAATCCCCGGGCCCGAAAATGCCCGTGATCAGCTCCTTGCCGTCCGAATGGATCAGGTAGGTCTTCACCCGACCGCTAACCACATACCACACCTGCGATGCCCTTTGTCCTTCAGTATAGAGCATCGTCCGCTTTTTAAACAAGCGCACTTCCTGCTGCTCCGGGTGCCAGTCGTTCGCCGGCCCGTTCGTCCCGCCAGCGGACACGTGGCCCGGGTGCGTTTCCGCAGGACCATGGTCAGCCGACACCCGTTTGTGGTGCCGGTCCAGACATGCCTCCACGGCCCTTAAGAGCTCGATGCCCTCGAACGGGCGCGCCAGGAAATCGTCGGCCCCCGCCTCCATCGCCTTTCTGAAATCGTCCTTTTCCTCGATCGTGGTCAAAAGGATCACGGGAATGCCCCTGGTTTCGGGATACTGCTGGAGGGCAAGGATCACGCCGTACCCGTCCACAGAAGGCAAATGCGTGTCGCAGAGGATCAAATCGGGCCTCTCCCGGACGGCCAGCCCGATACCGTCCCGCCCGTCGGCGGCGACAAGGACCAGGTAATTGGAAAGCCCGAGCAACTGCCGGATGCTGTCCTCCTTATGGCCCTGGTCTTCGATGAAAAGTATTTTCTTCATATGCCGTGCATTGATAGGCAAAATACCGTCGCCGGGGGCTGCCTGCCTATGAAATTTATCATTGACCGGGCTGATCCCTGTCATTCGCAGAGAAAACGCCTTATTCTAATTTCGGATCATTAAATCTTTCGTTATGCTGGGAACGCTGACTATGCCCGAGATAGAAAAATTGCTTCGCAAAGAAGTCGTCGGACGGATCGGGTGCTCCGACGGCAAAATGATGTATGTCGTCCCCATCAGCTACGTGTACGACGGCGACAGTGTCTTTTGCCATAGCCACGAAGGGCTGAAGGTGCAGATCATGCGGGAACATCCCACCGTCTGTTTCGAAGTGGACCATATGCAGAATATGGGCAACTGGCAAAGCGTCATTTCGCACGGACAGTTCGAAGAACTGACGGACCCCGCACAGCGCAATGCCGCGCTTCAAAAACTCCACGAGCGCATATTACCGGTCATCAGCAGCGAGACTACCCACCTGTCGCCGGACTGGCCCTTCCCCCCCGCCGAGTTCGACAAGATCGAGGGCGTGACCTTCCGGATCCGGCTCGAAGATAAATCGGGCAGGTTCGAGCGGTCGCATACACTGTTCCAAAGCTTTTTCAGTATTTGACCTTTCAAAAGCAGCCGTTATGGGCAAGATACGCATACTGGGAATCGCGGGGCCCGTTCTGCTGACCCTTTTTTGGGCTTTCACGGCCGCTGCCCAGGGCGCCGTATTGCTGCCCGAACCCGGGCAGTTCCCGAACACATCAAAAATCACCATCGGCGCAACGCACGGCCAAACGCTGCCGGTACGGCTCACGATCCGCGAAGCCTACCGGCTGGCCAGGGAACACTACCCTTCCAGCCGGCAGCGCGATCTGATCGAAAAGACCAAAGAATTTTCGGTGGAAAATGCCGCCAAAGGCTACCTCCCGCAACTGAGCTTCAACGGACAGGCGACCCTTCAATCCGATGTCACGACACTGCCCGTCAAAGTGCCGATAGCCGGATTCAACCTGCCTTCTTACAGCAAGGATCAATACCGGCTATACGCTGAGATCGACCAGGTGCTCTATGACGGCGGAGCCATCAGTAATCAACAGCAGGCAGCCAGGGTATCGGCCCTCATCGGTCAGCAAAGCCTGATCGTCGAGCTGCATGGCCTTTTCGACCGCGTGAACCAGTTGTATTTCGGCGTCCTGCTGCTGGAAGAACAACTGAAACAGAACGACCTTTTACAGGAAGATATCCAAAACGGCATAGACAAGCTCCGGGCAATGGTGGACAATGGCACCGCCTACCGCTCCGGCATCGACGAGCTCGCGGCGCAGTTGCTGCAGGCCGGTCAGTCCCGCACGGAGGAGCAGGTCGCCCGAAAGGCATACCTGGACATGCTGACCTTATTCACCGGAGCCGTACTCGATGACCACCTTCCCCTGGCCGAACCGCCCGAACTACCGTTGCAACAAACGATCAGCCGGCCCGAATGGCTGCTTTTCGAATATCAGAAAAGGAATTACGATCTGCAGGAAGAGATCGCCGATGCGCAGGTTCGCCCGCGTTTCAGCCTGTTTCTCCAGGGCGGTTACGCGCGGCCGGCGCTGAACATGCTGAGCAACGATTTCGCATGGTACTATATCGGCGGCATTCGGATCAGCTGGAATTTGGCAGGATACTACACGCTCAAACGGGTTCGGTCAATAACGGAAACCGGGCGGCGCAGTCTCGACCTGCAAAAGGAAACATTTCTGCTGAATACGGCAGTGGAAGCCAGGCTGGCCAGTGGAGATGTTGCCAAATACGCCGATCTCATAAGCAAGGATGAGAATATCATCCGGCTCCGGACGTCGGTCAAAGAGGCGGCGCTCGCTCAACTAACGAACGGGGTCCTGAACGCACACGACTACCTCAGCCAGGTGATTGCGGAAGACAAGGCCAGGCAAAACCTGATCCTTCACCGCGTCCAGTTGCTGCAGTCGGAATACAATTATCAAACGATCGTAGGACAGTAACCACAAATAACACAAACGCTATGCGTATTCTTTTTCGGATCGTACTATTGACGACAGGTTGCATGACCGCCTGCCACTCCGGCGATAAACGCTTCGATGCCGAAGGAGTTTTCGAGGCCGACGAGGTCATCGTCTCCTCCGAGGTCGGTGGAAAATTGCTGATCCTCACTCCCGAAGAAGGATCGGTTCTGACCAAAGACAGCCTGGTGGCAGTTATCGACAGCCTGCCGCTGCGGCTTCAGAAACAGCAGGTCGAGGCGACCATCGGCTCGCTGCATGAAAAGACGCTCGACGTGCGCCCAACCGTCCTCTGGCTTCGCGAGCAGATCGCGGCACAACGCATACAACTCGCCGACCTCGCGCAGGAAAAGGCCAGGACCGAACGCCTCATCCGGGCCGACGCCGCCACTACCAAACAACTCGATGACTACAATGCCCAAATTGACATCTTGCGGCAACAGATCGCGGCGGGCGAACAACAGATAAAGGTACAACAGACAGCCGTGGGTACACAAAACAATTCCGTCATGAGCGAGATGAAACCACTGAGACGGTCGGTCGCGGTGATAGATGATCAGTTGCATCGCGCGCTGGTCCGCAACCCCGTCAACGGCGTCGTGCTCACCAAATATGCCATGGCCGGCGAAGTGACCGCACCCGGGAAAGCACTTTACAAGATCGCCGATCTTTCGGTCATCACGCTCAGAACGTATGTTTCCGGTACCCAGCTGTCGGGTCTGAAGATCGGGCAACCCGTCAGTGTTTTTGCGGACCAGGGCCCCGTCGATTACCGGCAGTACCCCGGCATTATCACCGCCATTTCCGATAAAGCCGAATTCACGCCCAAGACCATCCAGACCAAGGAAGAACGGGCCGATCTGGTCTACGCCGTCAAAGTACACGTGAAGAATGACGGCTATCTGAAAATAGGGATGTACGGACAGGTAAAATTCAGGCCATGACACCTGCCGCAGTACGAACCGAGGGTCTCGTCAAGCAATATCGGACGAAAAAAGGTGTGCAGACCGCGCTGAACGGCATCAGTTTTACCACATCGCGGGGAGAGATCTTCGGACTGATCGGGCCTGACGGCTCGGGAAAAACTTCGCTATTCCGCATTCTGACCACCTTGCTGCTGCCGGATGCCGGGAAGGCCACGGTCAATGGATGGGATACGGTAAGGGACTACCGGCAGATCAGGCAATGCGTCGGATATATGCCGGGAAGGTTCTCGCTGTACCAGGACCTTTCGGTCGAAGAAAACCTGGCATTCTTCGCATCCATTTTCGAGGTCGATGTGCAGAAGAACTACGAATTGATCCGCGACATCTACCGCCAGCTGGAACCCTTCCGGAAAAGACGGGCGGGACAATTGTCCGGCGGAATGAAACAGAAACTGGCGCTCAGCTGCGCATTGGTGCACCGGCCCGCCGTCCTTTTCCTTGACGAACCGACTACGGGCGTCGACGCAGTCTCGCGCAAAGAGTTCTGGGAGATGCTGCACCGCCTAAGGGAACAGGGCATTGCCATACTGGTGTCTACGTCCTATATGGACGAGGCCGGGCTTTGCGACCGGGTAGCCATGCTTCAAAACGGGACGATCCTGGCGATCGACACGCCGGACGGCATCCGAAAAGCATTTCGCCGTCCGCTGTGGGCGGTGAAAGTAAAGGAAATGTTCCGGCTGCTGAACGCACTGAAAACGGAGCCGTTCGTCGAAAGCTGCTATCCTTTCGGACAGCATCACCACGTGGTCCTGCGCGACGGAGAAGACCGGTCCGCGATCGACACACTGATCGCCCGCGGCGGGTATACCGATGCGGACGTCAGGCCCATACACCCGGGTTTCGAAGACTGTTTTATGCAACTTATGAAATAACGATCATGCCCGATACAGCGGTTATAACGGCGGACAGGCTCACGAAACGTTTTGGAGATTTCACGGCGGTGGACGCCGTCAGCTTCGAAGTCCGCAAAGGCGAGATCTTCGGCTTCCTGGGCGCCAATGGTGCAGGCAAAACAACCGCGATGCGGATGCTCTGCGGGTTGTCCCGTCCGACCTCGGGCAATGCTTCCGTGGCCGGTTGCGATGTCTACCGGCAACCCGAACTGATCAAGCGAAACATCGGCTACATGAGCCAAAAATTCTCGTTGTACGAGGACCTGACGGTCCGCGAGAACATCCAGCTCTTCGGCGGTATTTACCGGCTGAGTAATGCCCGCATCCGCGAAAAAACGGCCCGGCTGCTGGAGCAGTTGCAACTGGAAAAACAGGCAGGCAGCCTGGTCCGGTCGCTGCCGCTGGGATGGAAACAGAAACTGGCCTTCTCGATCGCCATCGTTCATGAGCCGGCGATCGTCTTCCTCGACGAGCCCACCGGTGGAGTGGACCCTATGATGCGCAAGGAATTTTGGACGATGATCTACGGCGCGGCAGACCGCGGTATCACGGTCTTCGTTACGACACACTATATGGACGAAGCCGAGTATTGCAATCGGGTGACCATTATGGTCGACGGGAGGATCGAAGCGCTGGACACGCCGGCCAGGCTGATGCAGGAACATGCGGCAGGATCCATGGATGAGGTATTTCTGAACCTCGCACGCAAAGCAAAACGAACCGAATAACCACGATCATGAGACAGCTCTGGATTTTTGTCAGGAAGGAATGGTACCATATTTGGCGCGACAGACGGACGCTCCTGATCCTCATCGGCATGCCGGTCGTACAGATCGTGCTCTATGGATTCGCCCTCACCAACGAAGTGAAGAACAGCAATATCGCCGTACTCGATGCCGCGCAGGACGCCTCGTCCATCGCGCTGACGCAGGAGATCGCCGCCAGCCGGTATTTCCACCTGCGCGAATATGTCCGGTCCCCACGCGACATCGGGGCGGTATTTCGTACCGGAAAGATCAGGATGGCCGTCGTCATCCCCCGTAATTTTCGTCAGGATCTCCTGCATACGAACCACGCGCAGGTCCAGCTGCTGGCCGACGCCTCCGATCCCAATACCGCCAATACGCTGACCAATTACGCAATGGCCATCATCAACGACTACCAGTCATCGCTCAACCGGAACGAGCCGCTGCCGTATACCATCCACACGCAACTGCGGATGCTGTACAACCCGGAACTGAAAGGCGCTTATAACTTCGTTCCCGGGGTAATGGCCATGGTCCTGATGATCGTCTGCGCCATGATGACCTCGATCGCCATCGTGCGGGAAAAAGAAATGGGCACGATGGAAGTCATCCTTGTCTCACCATTGAGACCATTCCGCATCGTCATCGCCAAGACCATTCCGTATTTGCTGATATCCGTGCTGAACATCGCGAGCATCCTGATGCTCAGCGTCTACGCGCTGGACGTACCCATCGCGGGAAATATCTGGCTGCTCATGGGCGAAAGCACACTGTTCACCGCGCTCTCGCTCTCGGTCGGTCTGCTGATCTCCAATTCGACCAAATCGCAGCGCATGGCGCAATTCACGTCGATGATGAGCCTGTTCCTGCCGACGCTGGTCTTCAGCGGCTTTCTTTTCCCGGTGGAGAATATGCCGTTCCCGCTGCAGGTGATCTCCAACTTCGTACCCGCCAAATGGTATTTCATCATCGTAAAGGACGTCATGATCAAGGGCCTCGGCCTATGGGCCGTCTGGAAGGAGACATTGATCCTCGCCGCCATGACCGCCTTGCTGCTGGGCATCAGCATCCGCAATTTTAAAATTCGCCTGTCATGAGAACATTGAAATTCCTGTTGCAGAAAGAACTGCGGCAGATGAGCCGCGACCCGTCCATCTGGCGCATCTTATTCCTCATGCCCATCGTCCAGTTGCTCATCCTTCCGCTCGCGGCAGACTACGAGATCAAGAATATCAATCTCGCCGTAACCGATCACGATCATTCGCAGTACTCGCGCCAGTTGGTGCAGAAGATAGTAGCTTCCGGTTATTTCAGACTGACGG
>DASZYU010000167.1:0-12668 GCA_035545215.1 Puia sp. | reverse complement strand
CCAAGTCTGTTTAACGGCTTGATTTTCTCGCTGCATTCGCCCTTCCGCGCCCCGGATTTACGTTTAACGTATCAATAACGAGATTTTGGAACGGTTTTTGGCAACTGAAACGCAGATATCGGAGTACCTCTACTTTAAAACTACACGACATGAAAACGGTAACCAAATGGCTGATCGCCGCCACCGGCGGTGCAGCGGCCCTACTCTTCTTTGCCTGTAACAAGAACAACTCCGGTAACTCGAACCCGAATATTCCCAAGGGTCAGTCTCAGGTCTCGGTGTACATGATGGATGGCCCCAGCAGCTTCACGAAAGTATTGATCGACATTCGCCAGGTGGCGGTGGAGATCGACACGGCCGTCAAACAGAATGATTCCGACCGGGATGACCAATGGGATGATAATTACTGTGGCTGGCATCGAACCGCTTCCAACAAGTCCGTCATCTGGGACACGCTCAGTATTACGCCCGGCGTTTACAATCTGCTCGATCTGAGAAACGGTACCGACACCCTGCTCGCTTCCGGGCTCTATACGACGGGCAAGATCCTCCGCATCAAGATCACCCTCGGTTCGGATAATACCGTTTATACCGACAGCGCGACCTTCTATCCGCTGCAAGTCTTCGGCCCCAGCCCGACCTTCACGATCAATGTCGCCCGCACCGATGTCCAGGACGTCACCAACAACGAGTTCAAGATCTGGCTGGACTTCAATCTGGCGCGGAGCATCTTCTTCTGGAACGGCGAATTCCTGCTCAAACCCTTTGTCACGGTCTTCAACGACGTCCGGCGCTCAAAGGTGGTGGGTACCGTCCTGCCGCAGGGCGCTGGCGCGCTGGTCATGGGGGTGATGGGCACCGATACCATCTATGCGATACCCTGGTGGAGCGGGCAGTATCAATTCCGCGGGGTGCCGGTGGGGACCTGGGACTTCACCTTCAAAGGCGCCAACGGCTACCAGGATACGACCATCCTGAACGTGAAGGTCGATTCCATGAAGGTTGTCACCCTGCCTAAGATCACCCTGCACAAATAGTTTATCCATAATCATTTGGCCTGTCCATCCGGCCCCGCCCAAGGCGGGGCCGGTCTTTTTGATCCCGGGGGCGCCGGCCGCCCCAAATTTTTTAGCAAAACCTTCCCGCCATCCCGTTTGTTGTACTTACCTTAGCAATATGTCCAATCATACCGATACCGGGCTCCTGCCCGGCGAAGAAACGATAGAAGTATCCGGCGCGAGGGTGCACAACCTGAAAAACATCGACATCCGTATCCCGAAGAACCAGCTGGTGGTCATCACGGGGATCAGCGGCAGCGGCAAATCCTCGCTGGCGTTCGATACCATCTACGCGGAAGGCCAGCGGCGATACATGGAAAGCTTCGGAGCCTATGCCCGCCAGTTCATCGGGGACATGGAACGGCCCGATGTCGACAAGATCACGGGTCTCAGCCCGGTCATTTCCATCGAACAAAAAACGACCAACAAGAATCCCCGGAGCACGGTTGGAACGGTAACCGAGATCTATGACTTCCTCCGCCTGCTGTATGCGCGCGTCGGCATCGCCCATTCCTACAATACGGGCAAGCCCATGACTAAATTCAGCGAGGAAGAGATCCTCGACAACGTCTTTAAAAAATTCAGGAACAAAAAGATATCGGTCCTCGCCCCCCTGGTCCGCGGCCGCAAGGGACACTACCGCGAGCTCTTCGAGGATATCCGCAAAAAAGGCTATCTCAAGGTCCGCGTCGACGGCGAAGTAAAGGACCTCGTGCCCAAGATGCAGGTGGACCGGTACAGGATACACGACATCGAAGTGGTCATCGATCGGCTGGCCGTTACCGAAGACATGCGGGTCCGGCTGGGGCAAAGCGTCCAGAAAGCCCTCCAGATGGGGAAGGACCTGCTTTTTTTGCTGCTCAACGACGACAACAGGGTTTTCCAGTACAGCAAACAGCTGATGTGCGAGGACACCGGGATTAGTTATGAGGAACCCTCTCCCAACAGCTTTTCCTTCAATTCGCCCTATGGGGCCTGTCCTACCTGCAAAGGGCTGGGGTCCGTTTACCAGATCAGCATGGACGCGATCATCCCCGATCGCTCGAAAAGCATCAACGAGGGAGGGATCGCACCGCTCGGCGAAGAACGGGAAGCTTACATGTTCCGCCAGGTGCAGGCGCTTGCGAAAAAATCAAAATTCTCGCTCGATACGCCCGTCGGCGAAATGTCAAAAAAAGCGCTCAATCTCGTGCTTTATGGCAATGAGACGGGTGAGGCGACGCTCGATGTGGAGTTCAACGATTCCGACAGTGCCACCGGTGGTCAGATCTACGCCTCCGATTATGAAGGGGTCGTCAACGCGCTGAAACGCTGGTTCTCGGGAGGCACCACCGACTCGCTTCGCGAATGGGTCGAACAATTCATGGAGCTCAAGACCTGCGACACCTGCGGCGGTACCCGTCTGCGCAAGGAAAGCCTTTGGTTCAGGGTGGGGGAGAAGAACATTGCCGAGCTCAGCTCGATGAACCTCAACCGGCTCGTCGAATGGTTCGACACCGTGGAAAAAAAGCTCAGCGATAAACAGAATATCATTGCCAAGGATATCCTCAAAGAGATACGCGAGCGGCTGCGGTTCCTCATGGACGTGGGTCTCACCTATCTGACCCTCGACCGGCCATCACGCACGCTCAGCGGCGGTGAGTCGCAGCGTATCCGGCTTGCGACCCAGATCGGCTCGCAACTTCAGGGCATCACCTATATCCTCGATGAGCCCAGCATCGGCCTCCACCAACGCGACAACCACCGGCTGATCCAGGCGCTGAAAAACCTCCGCGATATCGGCAACAGCGTACTCGTCGTCGAACACGATAAGGACATCATGCTCGCGGCGGACTACCTGGTGGACATCGGCCCGAACGCCGGCTTTCATGGCGGCAGGGTAGTCGCGCAGGGACGCCCGCCAGCTTTGCTTCGCCTCAATACACTCACGGCCGATTATCTCAATGGTCACCGCAGTATCGCCGTCCCGCCGGAACGAAGAAAGGGCAACGGCAAATTCCTCGAGCTGAAAGGCGCCAAAGGCAACAACCTTAAGAATGTAGACGTCAAATTCCCGCTTGGCAAGCTGAACGTGATAACCGGCGTCAGCGGCAGCGGCAAATCCACGCTGATCAACGAGACGCTCTACCCGATCCTCAGTAAACACGCCTATGGCTCGCGGATGAACCCCCTGGAATTCAAGAGCATCAAAGGTCTCGAGCACGTCGATAAGGTGATCGAGATCGATCAGTCGCCCATCGGGCGGACACCCCGGAGCAACCCCGCCACCTACTGCGGCTTCTTTACCGATATTCGTACCCTGTTCGCATCGGTTCCCGAAGCGAAGATCAGGGGCTACAACGCGGGGAGGTTCTCCTTCAACGTCAAAAGCGGCCGCTGCGATGTCTGCGAGGGCGGCGGGATGCGCGTGATCGAAATGAATTTCCTGCCCGATGTCTACGTCCATTGCGAAAAATGCAACGGTAAACGGTACAACCGCGAGACATTGGAGATCCGCTATAAGGGTAAATCGATCAGCGACGTCCTCGATATGACCGTCGATGAAGCGGTGGAATTCTTCCAGGCCGTACCCTACCTCTATCGCAAGATCAAGGTCCTGCAGGAAGTCGGTCTCGGCTACATCACCCTCGGCCAATCGGCCGTCACGCTCAGCGGCGGCGAAGCGCAGCGCGTCAAGCTGGGTACCGAGCTCGGTAAAAAAGATACCGGCAAAACTTTCTATATCCTCGACGAGCCGACAACGGGTCTCCACTTCGAAGATATCCGCCACCTGCTGGACGTGCTCAATAAACTGGTGGACAGGGGCAATACCGTCCTGGTCATCGAACACAACCTCGACGTGATCAAAGTCGCCGATCATATCGTCGACCTGGGACCCGAAGGAGGCGACGGAGGAGGCAGGATCCTCTTCGAAGGCACTCCCGAAGAGCTCATAAAGAACAAGGAGAGCTTCACGGCAAAATTCCTCAAGGACGAACTGGCCGGCCCGTCCGCCGGCGCGGGTAAAAAGTAATACGAATGCAACGCATCATCATCGATATGGATGAAGTCATCGCCGACCCGATGGGGGAGATGACCCGGTGGTATCACGAACAATACGGCGTCGGGCCCGACCCGGACAAAATGGACGGCTCCTGGATAAAAGGGTTTCCCGAAGAACACCAGGCGATGATCCGGGAACGCCTCGGCCTGCCCGGCTTCTTCCGCCACCTGCCCGTCATGCCGGACAGCGTCGACGTGCTCCGCCGGCTGAATGAGAAGTACGAGGTATTCATCGTTTCGGCGGCGATGGAATTTCCCAATTCGCTGAAGGATAAGTACGACTGGCTGATGGAACATTTCCCGTTCTTTACGTGGCGGCAGCTGGCCCTCACCGGTAGTAAGGACATCGTATCGGGAGACTTCATGATCGACGATCATGTCAGGCATCTCAAAGCTTTCAAGGGTAAGCCCTATCTGTTCACATCGGCGCACAACCTCAGGGTTACCGGGTACGACCGCATCAACAGCTGGAAGGAAGCGGCCGACATCTTCCTCTGACCGCCTGCCTCCGCGCAGCCCCCACGCAACCTCCACCTGCCTCCACGCAGCCTCCGCGCAGCCCCCACGCAACCTCCACACTTGCCTCCACTTGCCTCCACGCAGCCTCCGCGCAGCCTCCGCACCTGCCGGCCCAAACCAAACACGGCCCGCAAGGGGCCATTTTCGTGGAATCTAAGGGGTTAGGGGCTTCCCCGCACAGGGATTGACCAACAAGCAGCAGCAGGGAGTGATTAATAAAATCTTTGTTAGTAAAGGGTACCTAAATAGGGAACGGATCAGGTTTTACTTAACCTTCGGATATTCGGATTTTACCAATTTCCCTGCTTGCTTATTGGTTGTGCGTTACTATTGTTATCACCTTACGGTCAATTGTCCGTTCTCGATTCGTTCGTCATCCGTAAATACCTCGAAAAGGAAATTACCTTCCGGTATGTTGGTGAGCACCGTCGTCTCACGGCTCCGGATACGGGTTTGGCTTACCAGGCGTCCGTCCATATCGAAGAGGAACAACTGGTAGACCTTGCCTTCCTCCCCCTTGGCGGAAAAGAAAAGCACCTGCTGTCTCGCATCCGGATACAGAAGGATCTTGTGTTTTTTGCTGGTTTGTGACTTGCTGACCTGGATACTGTGGATAGTATCGAATCCGCTGCGCTGGATCGCGTGGTGCACACCGGGGTTTTCGCCGGCTGCCGCTTGAGCGGTACATTGAACGAACAGGCTTAGCCCGATGATGGCCGCCCCTTTTACAAGGTGGTTCAATGACAGGGAGGAAGTTTTCTTTACGGGTACAGGTTTAATCATACGCTTTAAGATCGTTAAAAAAAATAGGGTACGGATCAACAACCGCGGACAAGGTCATATAAATGGTACGATCAACAATTCAAACGATGGTCGGCACTAGAAGCGCAACAACGGACAATGCGTCGAATTCCGCCACCTCGATGCGCTGCTGCCCCCGATCCGGATGCCCAGTTTGAACTGCATCGTGAAATATGCATCGTTCTGGGTGGGGTCGCCTCTTTTGTTATTCGGTTTGTAGCCCGCCGTATTGTAACCCTGCGGCGCCTTGTTCGATAAGGCGATCGCCATGGCGGCTTGCGACGGACTCAGGTATTTCGAGAACAGGCTCGGGTCTACATACCGCGTACTCACGTCGTCGAGGTAGTCCGTGAAAAGTTTGCGGTGGATGACCTCGAAAGACAGGTTCACATTCTCCGAGAAGAAATATTTGACGCCGGCGCCCATCGGGATATTCAACTGCGTCAGCGAGTACTCCTTCCTGTCCGGATACTCGGCCCAGCCTTCGCCTTCCGTATGGAGAGGACGCAGGTCGACCCAGTACGTGTCGCCGGTGGAGGGATTGTGATAGCTGGCCTGCGGATTGAAATGGTACAGGCCAAGACCCAGGACGCCATAAGGGCGCAGCCGGGCCGTGATATCGTCCGGATCGTCTTCCAGGAACACCGTGGGATAAAACTCGGCCATCAGCGTGCCTTCGATGATCTTGCTGCGGAAATCCAGGTTACGTTCCAGGCGCGTCACTTCGTCTCCGCCCTTGGGCTTGATATTCGCATCATTGCCTTCCACGTCGCCGTAATTCAGGGAAAGACGAAAACCCAACCACTGGGCGGGATAGACCGCGCCGTATGCACCGACGGCTATCTTGGTAGTGTTCATGTTGTAGTCCTTGATAAAGGTGGTACCCTTGCCGGCATGACCTCCGAGGTCACCCAGGAATACCATAGGGCCTACCGTTATCCCTATCTCGTTGTTGTTTCTTTCGTCATCCTGCGCATAGCCGGAACAAAGAAAGGATAAAGCAGCAGTCAACATGAATAAACACTTCCACGAAAAGGAGTGTAAATACTTTTTCATTGATATTAGATTTAGTTTTCCGATGGTTTGGATTCCATTCTTCAATGAAAATTGAAAAAGGGGCTTTTGGTAAAAAACGAAAAAAGCTCTTCAAATTGTGTATCCGTTAACAACAATTTTATCCACAAAGGACAACGGCGACGCTAATTTGCTTATTTACTGGAAGTCATCAACATTTCGATGTGTTCGATTCCATCTTCGAGATAAATTTCCCCTTTTTGGACAAAGCCGAACGAAGCGTAAAAGGAAGTGAGATAGAATTGCGCGCCTATACGGATATCCGTTACACCGTACAGCTCGTATAAAGTTTGAATACTCCGGGCCATCAGTTCACGGCCGATCCCCCTGCGCCTCACGGAAGGGGAAGTTACGATCCTGCCTATCGAAGATTCCACATAGGAGATGCCCGCGGGTACGATGCGTGAATATCCTACCAGCCGGTCCCCGAGCATGCCCATGAGGTGATGGCAATGCCGGTCCTTGTCGTCCATGTCCAGGAAAACGCAGTTTTGCTCCACGACGAACACTTCGCTGCGCAGCCGGAGGATCGCATACAGCTCTAACGGTGATAAACGTTCGAATTTCTTGCACGTCCAGTTTGCCATGATCAATAACCGTATTTTTCGCCCCATAGGCCGCGCAGGAATTTGCGCAGCTCGTCTTCGCGCGGGTTCTTTCCTGGTTCATAGAATTTCGTGCCGGCGAGCTCGGAAGGAAGGTATTCCTGCAACGAGAAATTTTGTTCGAAATTATGGCTGTACTCGTAGCCCTTGCCATAGTCCAGTTTCTTCATCAGCGCGGTGGGTGCGTTCCGGATGTGCAGCGGCACCGGCAGATCGCCGTTGGAACGCACCGCCTGCTGCGCGGCGCCGATGGCGACGGTAGCCGAATTGCTTTTTGGCGAGGACGCGAGGTATATGGCGCATTGGGAAAGGATGAGGTTGGATTCCGGGTAGCCTATTTTATTCACGGCTTCGAAACAGGCATTGGCGAGGAGCAACGCATTGGGGTTGGCGTTCCCGATATCCTCGCTGGCGAGGATCAGCATCCTGCGCGCGATGAACTTCACGTCTTCGCCGCCTTCTATCATGCGGGCGAGCCAGTAGACGGCTGCGTTCGGATCGCTGCCGCGGATGCATTTGATGAAGGCGGAAACGATATCGTAGTGTTGTTCGCCCTTCTTGTCGTACAGCGCGATCCGCTGTTGCGCGATCTCCATGACCAGCGCATCGGTGATCACGGCGCCCTTTCCCGCTGCGTCTGCCACCACTTCCAGCAGGTTGAGCAGTTTTCGGGCGTCCCCTCCCGAAATGGTGATCAGCGCCGTCGTTTCTTTCAGCTGGAGCCGCAACCCTTTCAGCCATTCGTCATCGCTCAAGGCATGCTGAAGCAGCAGGTTCAGATCCGCTTCGCTCAGCGGCTTCAGCACGTAAACCTGGCACCGGCTGAGCAAGGCGCTGTTCACCTCGAAAGAAGGGTTCTCAGTGGTTGCCCCGATCAGCGTCACGATACCTTTTTCCACGGCTCCCAGCAAGGCATCCTGCTGTCCTTTGTTGAAGCGGTGTATCTCGTCGATGAAAAGGATGGCCCCCGCCTTCCCCTTCGCCTCGGCAATGACCTCCCTGACCTCTTTGACGCCCGCCGAAATGGCGCTGAGCGTATAAAAGGGCACCCGAAGGGCATTGGCGATAATGCCGGCAATGGTTGTCTTGCCCGTCCCCGGGGGGCCCCAAAGGATCATCGAGGGGGGCTTCCCGTGTTCGATAGCTGTCCGCAATACACTGCTTTTACCGGTAAGGTGCTGCTGACCGACCAGCTGATCCAGCGTTTGCGGCCGTAACCGCTCGGCAAGAGGCACTTGTGAGGACACTGCGACAAATTTTAATACAACAATAGTACAACATCTTGGCCTTTTTCCTGTTTTAGGAAAAAGAAGTTAAATAGCATCATGATGGCGGTGAATCCAGTATCCATGCGCCGGTCGATAAACACCTTTACACTTACCTGTCTCCTGCTGGTGACGATCCGCTGCCTGGCCAGCGGCCGGGACCCCGATCTGACGGGGGTCCAGAACTACGCCCTCAACCGGCCGGGCGTCGTGATGATCCGCACGGAATACACCGCCAATGTCTATGTCAATAGCATGAAAATGGACGAGAAGGCCTTCAACAGCCTGCTGGACTCCATACAAAAGCTGGACCATGGAGGAGGTGTCAGCCCGGAACAGAAACTGGACATCGTCCTCCGCGAAATGAACAACCGGCCCGGCCGCTTTTTCCAAACGACCTTCGATTATATCAAACAACCCGAACAGATCACTTCCATCGGTACCGGGTTCTTTATTACCGCCGATGGTTATGTCGCCACCAACTGCCACCTCATCGACCGCGAAGACGCCTTCATCCGGCGCCAGTTCATCCTTTCCGCGTTCCGCCAGATCACCGAGGCCAGCATCGCCGCCCTCGAGAATTCCTGGGCCACCCATTTCAATGAGCAGCAACGCAGCCTGCTGTACAACACCTATGCTTCGGTTTATTCCAGGCTGTTCTCGATGATCCTGTACGATCTGAAGAAGAACATCTACGTGGTGTACCGGATCGACAATGCGGTACAGCAGACCGACACGGTCAAGAAAGCGGCGCAGGTAGTCATCAAAGGCCAGCCGATGCCGGGGAAAGATATCGCAATACTCAAAATCGACGCCCGCGACGAAATGCCGGTCCTGAAACTGGCCTCGGCCGATCTGCCCCAGGTCGGCGAGCAACTCTATGTCTACGGCTATCCGGGCCCGGTTACGAACAACGACTTCGTATCGGCCGCTTCCGCCATCGAACCCACCCTGACCACCGGTATCGTCAGCGCGATCAAACAGTCGGTCGGTGACTGGCCCGTCATCCAGATGGACGCCAATATCAATCACGGCAGCAGCGGAGGTCCCGTCTGCAATGAAAAAGGGGAAGTGGTCGGGCTCACCACCTTCGGCTCGCTGGAGAATTCCGGCAGCCTGGCGGCGGGCCTCAATTTCGCGGTGCCCGTGACGATCCTCAACGAATACATCGACAGCGCAAACATCGACCCTCAACCCGGCGCCGCTACGCTTCATTTCACGCACGCGCTCGAATGCTATGGCGAGCACCGGTATAGCGCCGCGCTGAAGGAGTTTGGACAGGTGCAGAAATTGAACCGCCACTATCCCGGCATCTATGACTATATCGCCGATTGCCAGGAAATGCTCAAGGATGGAAAGGGAAGGGCGGTGGGCCCGGTAGAGCGGATCCTGCTCATTTCCGCAGGCCTTCTGCTGCTGCTGTGGATCGTCGCACGATGGGCGGTTGTACGCCGCACCCGTGCCTGAGCCCGCGCCAGGGTCTGCCCGCCGATCAGGAATTGTCGCTCCGCTTGACGAGGTAATACCACCGCAGCAACCGCGTGTTCAGCAGCACATTCACGACCACGGCCAGCCCGACCACGATGCCCGCTACAGCCAGCAGATGCAACGCACTGGACAGTTGCGCCTCGGTGAATTGTTTCAGGTTCGGCATGTTATCTCTCATAGTCGCCAGCATGGCCCCCGGGGTCCTGAGTACCACGAACGCGTTGGCGGTCGTGCTGATGCCGAAGAACAGGGCGACCAATCCGACAAAACGGATACCAACGGGCGTATGGTTGCTCAGCTTGACGTTCGGAAACCGGATGGCCCGCTGGAGCTGCAACGCGGCATAGCTGTGCAGCGGTATGGCGCACAACACGAAAACCCCCACCAACGCCGCGAAGACCTGCAAAGCCAGCGCCGACAAAAGCATGAGCGCGAGGAAGCCTCCCCAGAACAGGAGATTGAACCAGGTCAATATCCGCGCGATCGTCAGCGTATTCTTCATAAACTATCCCTCTTGACATTGAGTTGGATCGACAGCTCGTTCAACTGCTGCTCATCGATCGCCGAAGGCGCGTCCAGCATGACGTCCCGACCGCTGTTGTTTTTCGGGAACGCGATGAAATCGCGGATACTCTCGCTCCCGCCGAGGATGGCGCACAAGCGGTCGAAACCGAATGCGATGCCGCCGTGCGGCGGTGCGCCGTATTCGAAGGCGCCCAGCAAAAAGCCGAACTTGTACTGCGCCTCTTCCGGGGACATGCCCAGCGCCGCAAACATTTTCTCCTGCAGCTCGCGCTGGTAAATGCGGATCGATCCGCCGCCGATCTCATTCCCGTTCAGCACCATGTCATAGGCGTTCGCCTTGATATGGTTGTAAGGATGCTCGAGGTATTTCTCGGCATGCTCGATGACCGGGTTATTGCGGATCATGACATCGATGTCGGATGGCTTCGGAGAAGTGAAGGGGTGATGACGGGCTACCCATCGGTTCTCCTGCTCGGCGTATTCGAACAGCGGGAAATCCACGACCCACAACAACCTGAACTCGTTTTCCCTCCTCAGACCCAAACGCCGGCCCATTTCGAGCCTCAGCTCGCTCATCGCCTTCCGCGTCTTCTCCTCCCTGCCCGCGAGGATGAGGATCAAGTCGCCCGGTTTTGCTCCGGCGGCCTCCGCAATGGCCTTCAGTCGCTCTTCAGCGAAGAATTTATCGATGCTGCTCTTCAAGCTGCCATCCGCATGGTATTTGATATAGACCAGCCCCTGCATCCCGATCTGCGGGCGCTTGACCCATTCGGTCAGCTCGTCGGTCTGTTTGCGGGTATATTCGCTGCAACCGGTTACCGCTATGGCGAGTACCGTCTCCGCATTGTCGAAGACCCCGAAACCGCCGCCCGCGATCAGTGCCCCGTTGCCCGCGGCCTTCCCCTCCCTCGCGTTGCCACGGGAAGTTTCACCCAGCTGTTCCGCCACCACCGGACTCAGCATAAACGCGGTCTTCAGGTTCAACAGTCGCATCTCAAAACGGATATCCGGCTTGTCATTGCCGTATTGCCACATGGCCGCTTCCCAGCTCATGCGCTGGACCTTTTCGGTATATTCGATGCCTTTCACCTTCAAAAAGATGTATTTGATCAGCCCCTCGAACATGACGAGGATATCTTCCTGTTCGACAAAGCTCATTTCGCAGTCGATCTGTGTGAATTCCGGCTGACGGTCCGCGCGCAGGTCCTCATCCCGGAAACAACGGACGATCTGGTAATACCGGTCATACCCGCTGACCATTAAAAGCTGCTTGAAGGTTTGCGGCGACTGCGGCAGGGCGTAGAACTGCCCCGGGTTCATCCGCGAAGGCACCACGAAATCGCGCGCCCCCTCCGGCGTCGACTTGATCAGGAAAGGGGTTTCCAGGTCCATGAACCCGTTCTCATGCAAATACGCGCGGGTGGCCCGGTTCACCGCATACCTCAGCTCGAGATTTTTCTTGACCGCCGGCCGGCGGAGGTCGAGGAAACGGTACTTCATCCGCAGATCGTCGCCGCCATCCGTTTCGTCCTGGATCGTAAAAGGAGGTGTCGCCGCCTTGTTCAATATCGTAAACGTCCGGACATTGATTTCGATGTCGCCCGTGGGCAGCTGGGGATTCTTGCTGGCCCGTTCCGCCACCTCTCCCTTTACCTGGATGACATATTCCCGGCCCAGCGGCTGAACATCCAGCTCCTTGTTCAAGGCTTCCCCAAACAACAGCTGGGTGATCCCATAACGGTCACGCAGATCGACAAAACTGATGCTGCCGAATTTTCGGATGGTCTGGACCCATCCGGCTAACGTAACGGTCTGCCCGGTCTGGGCGCTTCTCAATTCCCCGCAAGTGTGTGTGCGATACATTTTTCCTGGCGATTTACGAGGTGCAAAGGTATTAAAAACCAGCCAGCTAGCAAGCGATCCGACCCTGCCGGGACCCGGTCGTACGCAAAGGCAGGTGATTCTTGCGACCCTGCCGGCGCTCCGTATCCGCAAAGCCCCGCGGCTCGCTCGACTAGCCCATAGCCCCATTCATCCGCAAAAACCCCGATTCCGTTGGCCCATGCCCGAAAAACCTGTATTTTCAGGGAATGACGATTGGGACTGGCCATACGATCGGCTACCTGCTGGCCATCGGGACACTTTTTTGCTTGACCGTCTATTTTTCGGCCCTGGCGCGCCGGCGCAGGATACGACGACTCTACCAGGACAAACACCAGGCGTACGATTCGCTCCTTGGCCGGTACAACCCCTATTACAGAAGTCTCAGCGACGCACAACGCCAGCGCTTT
>DASZYU010000166.1:0-8745 GCA_035545215.1 Puia sp. | reverse complement strand
AGGGAACGACCAGTTCCCGGGCCATCGTATTTGACCGGGAGGGCCGGCCGGTGGCTACCTCCCAGTTGGAGTTCCCCCAAATCTTCCCACAGCCCGGATGGGTCGAACATGACCCGATGGATATATGGTCTTCGCAGCTGGCAGTGGCCAGGGCGGCTGTTGCAAATGCGGGGCTGCAGCCGGGGGACATCGCGGCCATCGGAATTACGAATCAGCGCGAGACCACCATTTTGTGGGACCGGGCAACGGGCAGGCCGGTGTACAATGCCATTGTGTGGCAGGACCGGCGGACGTCGGAATACTGCGGCAGTCTGAAAACGGCCGGGCACGAGCAAATGATCCGGCAGCGGACGGGGCTTGTGATCGACGCCTATTTTTCCGCGACGAAGATCCGCTGGATACTGGACCACGCGCCCGGCGCGGCGCAACTCGCGAATGAGGGCCGGCTGGCCTTCGGGACCGTGGATGTCTGGTTGCTTTGGCAGCTGACCGAAGGGAGGGTGCATGCGACGGACGTCACGAATGCGAGTCGCACGATGCTGTTCAACATCCACACGATGCAGTGGGACGAAACGCTGCTGCGACTGTTCGATATTCCGGCCAGCCTGTTGCCGGAGGTGCGTTCCTGCAGTGAAGTGTATGGCCATACGACGAAGCGTCTTTGGGCCGCCGAGGTACCGATCGCGGGCGTTGCAGGCGATCAGCAGTCGGCGTTGTTCGGTCAGCTTTGCACGGAGACGGGGATGGTAAAGAATACTTACGGGACGGGTTGTTTCCTGTTGATGAACATCGGTGACCGGCCCATCGTTTCGCGGAACCACTTGGTGACGACGGTCGCCTGGAAGGTTGGCGGCGCGGTGCGCTACGCCCTGGAGGGCAGCATCTTTATCGGAGGCGCGGTAGTGCAGTGGTTGCGGGATGGGCTGGGTATCATCGGTTCTTCGGCGGAGGTGGAGGGGTTGGCTGAGCGGGTCCCGGACAACGGGGGCGTGTATATGGTGCCGGCCTTTACGGGGCTTGGGGCGCCGCACTGGCAGCAGGAGGCGAGGGGCATGATCACCGGGATAACCAGGGGAACGACCGCCGCACATATCGGCAGAGCGGCGCTCGAGAGTATCGCGTTTCAGACGCTGGAAGTGGTGCGGGCAATGGAGGCCGATGCGGGTGCGACGATCAGCGAACTGCGGGTGGATGGCGGGGCTGTGTCCAATAACCTGCTGATGCAATTTCAGTCGGATCTCCTTGGGGTGACGGTGGTGCGGCCCGCTTTTACGGAAACGACTGCGATGGGCGCCGCTTACCTGGCGGGTCTTGCGGTTGGCGTCTGGAAAGGTGTGGAGGAGCTGCGGCGGTTGTGGAAGGCCGACCGGCGCTTCGAGGCCGGCGAGGGTGGAAGATCCGAAAAACTGATCTCCGGATGGAACAAGGCCGTCGCTGCCTGTAAATCGGTATAACGTTTCAAACAACTGTCATGACTGAATTTTCTGCCGAATTCTTCGGAACCTTTTTGCTGATCCTGCTGGGTACGGGTGTCGTTGCGAACACGATCCTCGTGGGCACCAAGGGGAACAACGGGGGGTGGATCGTAATCACCACCGGCTGGGCGTTCGCCGTGTTTGCCGGGGTAGTGGTCGCCGGGCCGTACAGCGGGGCGCATTTGAACCCGGCCGTTACGCTCGCGCTCGCGATCGCGGGCAAGTTCGCCTGGAGCAAAGTGGGCGAATACGTGTTTGCGCAGTGTGCCGGCGCCGTGCTGGGAGCCACGGTCACCTGGCTGGTGTACAAGGACCATTTCGACGCGACCGGGGACCCGGCCCTGCAACTGGCCGTGTTCAGCACTTCCCCCGCGATCGGGAACAGGGTATTCAACCTGTTAAGCGAGATCGTGGGCACGTTCGTACTGGTATTCGTCATTTTTTATTTCACCGACCCGCAAATCGCCGGGCGCAAGACGCCGATCGGAATGGGATCGCTGGGCGCGTTGCCGGTGACGCTGGTGGTTTGGGCGATCGGTCTGTCGCTCGGCGGTACGACTGGATATGCCATCAATCCGGCGCGGGACCTGGGGCCGCGTATCGTACATACGTTGATCCCCATGCGAAACAAGGGCGCCAGCGGATGGGGATATGCGTGGGTGCCTGTTGCGGGTCCGTTGATCGGCGGGGCCATCGCGGCAATGATGTACCTGTGGCTGAAAATTTGACCTGTCATTACTCTTAACAATCTATATTAACCGCTAACACACACTTGCATTATGAAAATTGTCATGTTGCTGGTATTTGCTGCATGTTATCTGCCTTTGCAGGCGCAGCAGGTAACCGTTACCGGGAAGCTGCTTTCCGGAAAAGATCAGACCCCGCTGGCGGGCGTGAGCATACGGACGTCGGGCCGTGGCGGCACCGTATCGCGCAATGACGGCAGTTTTGCCGTGACCACAGCCGTCGGGACCGTCCTCCATTTCAGCGTGGAAGGCTATTTACCCAGGGATGTGAAGGTAACCCGGCCCGGACTGGGAATTATCTTCATGGACCCCGCGCAGAAATCGCTGGATTCCGTCGTCGTCGTCGGTTACGGAACGCAAAGGAAGGTCAATCTCACCGGCGCCGTCACTACGGTGAACATGGATGAAAAGCAAGGACAGCCCATGACCAACGTGAGCAATGCGTTGCATGGCGTACCGGGGTTGTTCGTGAACCTCAGCAACAGTCAGCCCGGCGTCGACCGGAGCACCATCCGGATCCGGGGGATCGGGACGTTGAATAACAACGATCCGCTGGTGCTGGTAGATGGGATCGAATATTCGATGGACGAACTGAACCCGGCGGATATCGCGTCCATTTCGGTACTGAAGGATGCGTCTGCGGCTATCTATGGATCGAGGGCGGCGAACGGGGTGATCCTCGTGACCACCAAAAAGGGAAAGGGCGCGGCAAAGGTCAGCTACAGCTGGTATTACGGCAAACAGAGACCCACCTTTATGCCGGATGCTATCTGGGACCCTATCGCGTATATGAAATTGAAGGACCAGGCAGAATTGAACGAAGGAAAGACGGCAGTGGATTATTCCGACGCGGAAATCGCCGAATACCAGGCCGGGATGAAGACGGATCCGTTCACCTATCCGGCGAGCGACTGGTTCGATATTGCGCTGAATGACGGGACGATCCAAAAACACGACGTCAGCGTCGGCGGCAGTACGGATAAGTACCAGTACCGGTTCTCGCTCGGTTACCTCGACCGCAACGGGGTCATGATCGGGCCGAACAACCACGAGAACAAGTATTCGATCGGGCTGAATACTTCGATGAATGTTACGAAGAGACTGAAGGTAGGTCTGAACCTGGACGGCTATTACCGCCAGTATACGCAGCCCTTTTACACCTCCTTCTGGCAGTACCTTACCCGGACCTTACCCATCCTGACGGATACGTTGAAGGACGGTCGTTATGGCAATTCCTGGCTTCGGACCCCGGGCAGGAACAACTGGGAGAACCCCAGGATGATCGCATATACCGGGTATGGCAAGAAGCTGGTGCAGCGGTTCCTCGCGTCCACCTTCGTCGATTACCGACTGCCTTTCGACATTACGTATCATGCACAGTTCGGTGTCGATAAATACGACGGGTTGCTGGATGAGTTCACGCCGCAGGTGCAGACTTTCAATCCCAAGACGCTGGCGCCCACCAATTGGAATAGTCCTGCAACCGCGCCGCGGGCCAGCGAGACGGACTACAACAACCTGTCCATACACTACTACAACACGCTGAACTGGCTGCATACGTTTGGAGGGAGTCATCATGCCGCGGTGATGTTGGGTTCCAGTTACGACAACTTCGGCACGAGCGAGTTCGCGGGCGCGATGACGGGTTACCTGGATGCAACGCTGACGGCGCTGGATGCGGGGACGATCCGGTATGCCACCTCCGGGAATTCGACGGAGGATGTGCTCGAGTCGTATTTCGGCCGGCTCAACTATGACTATGACGGCCGCTATCTGCTGGAGGCCACTTTCCGGTATGACGGCTCGTCGAGGTTTGCCGAGGGTCATCGCTGGGGCTTTTTCCCTTCCGTCTCCGCAGGCTGGCGGATCGACAGGGAAAAATTTTTCGGGAAAGGGGACTTGTTCCAACTGCTGAAACTGCGGGCTTCCTTAGGGCAATTGGGGAACCAGGCGGTGCCGCTGTACAGCTATGAAAATTCCATCGTACTGGGGCAGAACTATGCATTCGGCGGAGTATTGCAATCGGGGGCGGCGGCTACTACTTACAGCGACCCGAATATCTCCTGGGAAACGACGACCACCTACAACGTGGGTCTCGACGCCGACCTGCTGAGGCGGCTAAGCGTAACGGTCGATGCCTATAAAAAGCGGACGACGGGTATCCTGCGCACCGTGAATATCCCGTCTCAGGTGGGAGGATTGGGCGGGCCGCAGGAGAACATCGGGACGATGGACAATACGGGTATCGAACTGTCGGTGCGTTACAAGAACCGCATCGGCCAGGTAGGTTACGGTCTATTCGGAACACTCAGTTACAACAAGAACAAGGTGGTGGATATAGACGGGCAGATCCTGTATAATCATAACTCGAACATCTCGACCATCACGGAGGCGGGATATCCGATCGACGCCTTTTACCTGTTGCATGCGACGGGTATATTCCAGTCCGACGCGGATGTAGCGAGCAGCCCCTACCAAAGCGCGGCTACGCGTGCGGGTTATCTCAAATTCGAGGATGTGAACAAGGACGGAATCATCAATGGCGACGATCGCAAGGTCATCCCCAGCAGTACGGTGATCCCGAAATACAGTTATGGATTCGGCGTGGACCTGGATTACAAAGGGTTCAGTTTGTCGGCCGTGTTCCAGGGCGTAGCCGGTATTAAAGTTTATCCTACCGCGAATATGGCGTTCCCTTTCAACAACGGAGCGGGCGCCACCAGGGAGTGGCTCACCGATGCCTGGACGCCGACGCATACGAATGCCCGTCTGCCGATCGTCACGGAGAGTACGGGGAATGCGGACAACTTCCAGGCCTCCGATTTCTGGCTGCGGAGCGGCGCCTATTTGCGGCTCAAGGATGTCCAGCTGAGTTATTCGTTGCCGAAAAGGTGGCTGGACCTCGCCAGGATCAGCAGGGTTTCGGTATTCGTGAATGCGGAGAACTGGGTAACCTTCTGCAAGTACAGGGACTTCGACCCCGAATCGCTGCTCAATGCCAACACGCTGTACACCTATCCGATGCTCAGGACGGTCAGTGGCGGCGTCAATGTCAATTTTTAACAGCTAAGAAAATCGCAGATGAAAAATACATCGATCATTATAGGGATGGTGAGTTTGGGATTGCTCGCGGGCGGTTGCAACAAGAGCCTGCTGAATACCTCTCCCAAAGACCAATATGTTGAAAGCAATTTCTGGGAATCGCAGGCGGCGGCGCAGGCCGGGCTGGCGGCGTGTTACGGCGTGATGACGGGTTCGGGACTCTGGGGTGGCGACGCTACGCCGTTGTTCGAAGAAGGCGCTTCGCCCAATGCTTATGACTATGACAATTCCATGGGGTTCAATCTTATCGCGGAAGGTCTTCAATCGGCCAGCAGCACCGGCATCATCCCGGGCCGTTGGAAGGCCTGCTATACGGGCATCGGGCGGTGCAATACTTTTTTGGTGAAGGTGGACGAAGTGTCCATGGACGATGCGACGAAGAAAAGGATGAAAGGGGAGGCTTATTTTTTACGGGCCCTGTATTACTTCACGCTGCAAAATTATTATGGCGCCGTACCGCTGATACTCGATCCTCCGGACCGCACCACGCAGAGCGGCGTAAAGCGTACGGACAGGACGGAAGTGGTCGCCAAAGTGCTGTCCGATCTTGACAGCGCCGCAGCGGTGTTGCCTTTGAAGTATTCGGGGGCGGATGTGGGCAGGGCCACGAAGGGCGCGGCGTTGGCGTTGAAGGCGAAAGCATTGTTATGGGAAGCGAGCCCGCTGTTCGCGAACGGGAACGACCCGGCCAAATGGCAGGCTGCTGCGGACGCCGCGCAGGCCGTGATGAGCCTCAGCGGGACCGGCTATGGTCTCTACCCGGATTATCGCGCGCTGTTCCTGCCGCAGAACGAGAACAACAAGGAAGTGATCTTCGACGTGCAATTCATCTATCCCGACCTCGGCAACTCGTTCGACCTGATCGATAAACAATATAATACGAATGCCCCGTTGCTGGATATAGCGCAGGCGTATACGATGAAGAATGGACTGCCGATCACGGACCCCGCCTCGGGATACGACCCCGCGCATCCTTATGCCAACCGCGATCCCCGGCTCTACCAGACGATCGTCTTTCCCGGGGACACGTTCATGACGGTGCCGGTGACGCCGAGCCGGTTTGCCATTACCGGGTATGGGCTCAAGAAATACAGTATATACGACAAGGGCGCGCCGCCGGCGGGGAAGAGCGATCTCAAATCGGGTCAGTCCGAGACGAATTATATCCTGTTGCGTTATGCGGACGTGTTGCTGATGTATGCCGAGGCGAAGAATGAAGCTACCGGGCCGGATGCTTCCGTCTTTTCGGCGCTGAACAGCGTGCGCGCGCGGGCGGGGTTGCCCGATGTCTCGTCGTCGATAAGCCAGGATTCGCTGCGGATGGTGATCCGGCATGAGCGGCGGGTGGAGTTTGCCGGTGAGGGAATGTACTACAATGATATCCGCCGGTGGAAGACGGCCGCGCAGGTATTGGGTCAGCCCATCTTCAAGTTTGACGGCAGTAAGATCGAGACGCGGAAGTTCGATCCGTCCAGGGATTACTGGTGGCCTATACCGCAGACGGAAAAGGACCTGAACCCGAATCTGACGCAGAATAGCGGTTACTGACCGCGGGGCGGGGATACGATAGGAGCGTGGATCGGCGCGCCGGGACGGCGCGCCGATGTTTTTTCGCGTGGGCCATGACGGTTGGTGCGGCCGCGTGGGCTTATGACGGTTGGTGCGGCCGCGTGGGCTTATCCTTCGAGTTTTCCTACCATTGCTTCGGGGCGGACCCACTCGTCGAACTGTTCGGCGGTGAGGTAGCCGAGCTTCACGGCCATCTCTTTAAGGCTGGTGTGTTCCTTGTGCGCTTTTTGGGCGATCTCGGCGGCTTTGTAGTAGCCTATCTTCGTGTTGAGCGCGGTGACGAGCATCAGCGAGTTGTTGAGGTGCTCGCGGATATTCTTTTCGATGGGCTCGATCCCTTTTGCGCAGCGTTCGTTGAAACTCTGGCAGCCGTCGCCGATCAGGCGGGCGCTGTGGAGGAAGTTGTAGATCATCAGCGGCTTGAAAACGTTGAGTTCGAAATGTCCGGTGGCGCCGCCGATGTTGATGGCGACATCGTTTCCGAGCACCTGCGCTGCGATCATGGTGAGCGCCTCGCATTGGGTGGGGTTGACCTTACCCGGCATGATCGACGAGCCCGGTTCGTTGTCCGGGATGTGGATCTCGCCGATGCCGCTGCGCGGGCCGGAGGACAGCATGCGTATGTCGTTGGCAATCTTCATGAGACTGACCGCGACCGTTTTCAGCGCGCCGTGGGCTTCGACGATGGCGTCGTGTGCAGCGAGCGCTTCGAACTTATTGGGAGCGGTGATGAACGGAAGGCCGGTCAGCGCGGCGATGTGTTTTGCGACATTGTCCGCGTAGTTGGGAGGGGTATTGATGCCCGTCCCGACGGCGGTGCCGCCGAGCGCGAGTTCGGAAAGATGCGGGAGCGTATTGCGGATGGCTTTCAGGCCATGGTCGAGCTGGGAGACGTAGCCGCTGAATTCCTGGCCCAGCGTGAGCGGCGTGGCATCCATGAAATGGGTGCGGCCAATCTTCACCGTCTTCATGAAGGCTTTGCTTTTTGCGGCAAGCGTGTCGCGCAGCGCCTGGATGCCCGGAATGGTCGTGTTTATCAGGATGGTGTAAGCGGCAATGTGCATTGCCGTGGGAAAGGTGTCGTTGGAAGATTGCGACTTGTTGACGTCGTCGTTGGGGTGCAGCGTTTTTTCTTTATCGGTGAGCTTGCCGCCGGCAAGAACGTGTCCGCGATACGCAATCACTTCGTTGACGTTCATGTTGGACTGTGTTCCGCTGCCTGTCTGCCAAACTACCAGCGGGAACCATTGGTCGAGGGCACCGGTGAGGATCTCGTCGCAGACGCGGCCGATGAGATCGGCCTTTTCTTTGGAAAGCACGCCCGCCTCGAGGTTGGTGAGCGCGGCCGCTTTTTTCAGGTAGGCGAAGGCGCGGATGATCTCTTTGGGCATTTTATTGATATCCTGAGCGATCGGGAAATTTTCGACGCTGCGTTGGGTCTGAGCGCCATACAAGGCATCGACGGGTACTTTTACTTCTCCCATTGTGTCCTTTTCGATCCGGTAGTCCATGGTGGTGATTTTTGGAGGGCCAAAGTTAGGCCGAATGGGGGTATCCGGCAAAAAAGAGGGAAGGACGGGCGGGAGCGCGGGGGGATGCCCGCGAGAGGGATGCCCGCGAGAGGCGCGGAAGGGCGCGAGAGGGCGAGAGGCGGGGGTGCGTGGTTCGCGGATGGAATGAAATGTCGGGGGGACGTGCGGATGGGGCGGCAGGTTTGGCGAGCGGGTGCGGGAGGTGCGGGGGTGCGAGGCGGGGGTGCGCGGTTCGCGGATGGAATGGCGGCGGGAGGCGCGAGGTTCGGATGATGGGTCGGCGGGAAATGCGGATGGGGCGGCAGGTTTGGCGAGCGGGTG
>DASZYU010000165.1:0-3117 GCA_035545215.1 Puia sp. | reverse complement strand
AGGCCGTGAGCGTCTGGCGTCTGTCCATTCTCATGTCCAGATCGCCTTCGAAGCGGAAAGAGAAACCTCTTTCGGCCGCATCGAACTGGTGGCTGCTGACGCCCAGGTCCGCCAGGATGCCATCGACGCGGGTCGCTTCGTGCAATCGCAGCATTCGTGTCAGGTGGCGAAAATTGTGCGGCAGGAAAGTGATGCGGGAGTCGTCGGGCAAATTGCGTCGGGCATCGCTGTCCTGATCGAATGCAAATAACCTGCCTTTGGGCGCCAACCGTTCGAGGATGCCGCGCGAGTGGCCACCGCCGCCGAAGGTACAATCGACATATACCCCGTCGGGGCGGATGGCAAGGGCCTCGAGCGACTCCCTGAGCAGGACGGGCAGGTGATAGGCCGGCTGGTCCTCGTTGGAGTCAGGGGTCGTCACGAAAGGGACCCTCCCGGGTTCATTACCTGTCTTGCCAGGCTGCTGAATGCTTCCGGTGAAAAAGATTCAAAGAACTGTTGGTACTTACTCTTATCCCAGATTTCGATCTTATCTACGGCAGCGGCCAGTACGATATCCTTTTCCAGACCGGCATGCTCTTTCAGGTTGGGCGGGATCAACAACCGCCCGGCAGAATCGAGTTCGGCGATCGTTGCGCCATTCAGGAAATATCTCCTGAATTGCCGAACTTCGGGGTCAAAATCATTCAGTTGACTGATCCTGGAAAAAATCGGCTCCCAGCTTTTCATCGGATAGAGGCTCAGACATTTTTCAAAACCCCGGTTGATGACAAACTGGGCGGCGCCATCTTCCGGAAGCTGCTTTTTGAAGCCGACCGGGAGTAGGAAGCGACCTTTCGCGTCGAGAGTAGCTTCGTATTCGCCCAGAAAACCAACCATTTATGAGGAATTGAATCAATTTTTACTGAAACTAACACAAAATAACACTTTTTCCCACTTGTTTGAGGGAAAAGTAAAAATTTAATTTTTCCACAATAGTGCATTGGCGCTGTGTGTGTTGCCAGCATTGGGTTAGCGCGGTTGCCGAATCGCTTTTGGTCGTGTTCGCCCGTGCGGAAGGTGTGAATTCCGGTGGATAAACTGTGTATAACGCATTTTTTGATGTTAATATCTTGCTATGCCTGGATATTCGGGTACGCCCCTGATCAACAAGCTCGGAATAAAGCCGGGAATGAAACTCCGGCTCATCGCCGCTCCGGCCGATTATCCTGCCTGGCTGGGCGTCGATCCCTCTGACCAACTGTGCGCCGCCCGCGCCGTCCCCGACCTGGTCCATTTGTTCGCCGCGACCCGGCGGGATTTCGAACGCGAGATGAAGGGGCTGGCACCGGTATGGCAACGGAACCCCCTCGTGGTGATCTGGGTTTCCTGGTATAAGAAAAGCTCGGGTAAGGCCACCGATCTGACCGAGGATGCGATAAGGAACTATGCGCTTGCCAATGGCCTTGTGGATATCAAGGTGTGCGCGGTGAGCGAGGAGTGGAGCGGGTTAAAGCTGGTGGTGCCGGTGAAAGACAGAAATCGGTAGCCACCCCATGGATTCGCATTGGGTCGACTGACCCTATCCTGTGACCGGCGCCGGATCGAAAAAATCGAATACTTTTGCGCGACAATTGTGGCGTCCACGGCAATTCCAAACATCCGGCCGTCGGCCGTTCCTACCATGGATCCAAAAGAGACTCATATTTCCGACTACACCTATGCGCTTCCGGCTGACAGGATCGCGTTTTACCCGCTCGCCGAACGAGACACCAGCAAATTGCTGGTCTACCGGGCAGGCGTGATCGACGAAGACATTTACCGGAATATCGCCTCCTATTTACAGCCGGGCTCGCTGCTGGTCCTTAACAATACGAAAGTGGTCGAGGCGCGTATCCTTTTCCGGAAGCCGACAGGCGCGCAGATCGAGCTGTTTTGCCTCGAACCGGCGGCAGGTCAGGGTGCGATGGCCGACGCGTTGACGCGGACCGGGAGCGTGCAATGGAAATGCCTCATCGGCGGCGCGTCGAAATGGAAAAAAGGCATTGTGTTGCAGAAGAAGGAGGGCGATCTGGTACTGGAGGCGCGCTATGTCGGAAAATCGGGCGATTCGTTCGTGATCGCGTTCTCGTGGACGCCTGCCGGATCGACCTTCGCCGAAGTGCTTCACCGGATGGGCAATATCCCTCTCCCACCCTATATCCACCGTCCGGCGGAAGCGTCGGACAGCCAGCGTTATCAGACCGTATACGCCCGGCACGAGGGGTCGGTGGCGGCGCCGACGGCAGGGCTGCATTTTACCGACCGGATATTTGCCGCGTTGGACGAAAGGTCGATCCGTCACGATTTCGTCACGTTGCATGTCGGGGCGGGAACTTTTCTTCCCGTGAAGACGGGCACGCTCGGCGAGCATCCGATGCATATCGAATTCATCGATGTCAGCAGGGAGTTCATTGCCGGGCTCCGTGCGACGCTGGCCAGCGGACAGCCGGTGATAGCGGTCGGAACGACGTCGGCCAGGACGCTGGAAAGCCTTTATTGGCTGGGCACCGGTGGAGACGCTCTCCGCGTGGGACAATGGGACGCGTACCCGGGCCATGACGGCGGCATCAGCGCGGCCGCAGCCATATCGATGTTGCTGGACCGGATGGATGGGAAAGGGTTGGACCGGCTGGTTACCACGACGCAACTGCTCATCGTTCCGGGCTATCGCTGGAGGATCGTCAGCGGCCTCGTCACGAATTTCCATCAACCCGAATCGACGTTATTGTTACTGGTGGCTTCCCTGGTCGGAGAAGACTGGCGCCGCGTGTATGACTATGCGCTCGCGCACGAATTCCGATTCCTCAGTTATGGGGATGGTTGTCTTTTGCTGCCAGCGGGAATTCCAAAGTGAAGTTCGTTCCCTTACCCACTACGCTCTCTACCTTGATCCTGCCTCCATGGGCCTCGACGATGGTCTTCACATAACTGAGTCCCAGCCCGAACCCTTTTACATTGTGCAGATTGCCGGTGTGGGCACGGTAAAACTTTTCGAAGATGCGGCGCATCGTCTCCTTGCTCATCCCGATACCGTTGTCTTCGATCCGGATAACAAGGTTCTTCGCAGTGCTATGCGTGACGATCCGGATCAGCAGG
>DASZYU010000164.1:0-9360 GCA_035545215.1 Puia sp. | reverse complement strand
TACAACGATCAACCGGCTCAACTACAATTACCAAAAGGCGCTCGCCGTGCCCGACCTTACCCTCGCACTCGGCTATGACGAGGCCGGTTCATTCCTGTACAATTACTACGGCGTCTCCGCGTCGATCGATCTTCCGTTTTTCAATCGCAACCAGGGCAACATCAAAAACGCAAAGACCCTGATCGCCAGTACCCAGGCCACCGAAAAAAGTACGCAGGCTACGGTGGAAGAGAACGTCGCCCGGTCGTTGCAAAAGGCCTTCGACGAGGAGCGCCTGGTTAAAACGATCGACCCGAAATTCTTCGGCAACTTCGAACGGCTGATGCAACAGGTCCTGATCAATTACCAAAAGCGGAACATCAGCATCCTGGATTTCCTCGATTTTTACGGTTCCTACAAACAGAATATCCTGCAGATAAACAATATCCGGTTCAACCTTGTCAGCGCATTCGAGGATATTAATTATTACACAGGCACTAATTTCTTCAATTGATCACCCATGCAAAAGAGCTTTCACAACGGCCACCTTATCCTGCTCGTCCTCCTGGCAGGCGGTCTGTTCCTGCAGTCCTGCGAAACGAAGGATAAAAAACCCGAGCCGGAAAAAGGCTACGTCATCCCCGACACCGTCATGCGGAGCCTGCGGATCGATACGGTAACCATCAGCCCACTGGTGAACGCGATCACCCTGACCGGAAAAGTCGGTACTAACGAGGACAACGTCGTTCCCGTCAACTCGCTGGTGAGCGGCATTGTTCAGGACATCAAGGTTGCGCTGGGAGATTATGTCCGCCAGGGCCAGGTACTGGCCGTCGTCAGGAGCACCGAAATGGCGCAATACAGCAGCGATCTGCTCAACGCCGAGACCAACCTGCGCATCGCACAGAAGAACCTCGACAAGACCACCGATATGTACCACAGCGGCCTGGCCTCGCTGACCGATTCGCTGAGCGCCGAGGTGGCGGTACAACAGGCGAAGGCCGAGCTCGACCGCGTCAACCGCGTCCTGAAGATCAACGGCGGCAATACGCAGGGCGAGTACGTGGTCCGCGCGCCGATCAGCGGCTTCATCGTGCAGAAAGGAGCGACCAACGATATGGCCATCCGCGGCGACAACAACACCAGCCTGTTCACGATCTCGGACCTCAAGAACGTCTGGATCCAGGCCAATGTCTACGAATCCAGCATCAGCCTCATCCATCCCGGTGAAAATGTCGACGTCACCACCCTCGCCTATCCCGGCAAAATATACAAAGGGCGCATCGACAAGATCATGAACGTCCTCGATCCGACCAGCAAGGTTATGAAAGTGCGCGTCGTTCTGCCCAATCCGGATTATACGCTCAAACCCGAAATGTATGCCAGCATTACCGTCAGCGACAAAGAGAAAACACAATGTCTCAGCGTGCCCAGCTCCGCGGTGATCTTCGACAACAGCCAATACTATGTGCTCGTTTTCCACAGCAAGTCAGACGTCCGGATAACACCCGTCAAATGGATCAACGCCGTCGGCGACCGGACCTATATCGCGGCAGGCGTGAATGCCGGCGACCGGGTCATTGCGTCGCAGGCGATTCTCATTTACAATGCCCTGAACAGTTAGGTCAATTGCCGTATCTTCACCGCATGCAATGGAGAAAATATGGCTTGTCGCTGACCCTTTTCCTGCTGATCCTGTCCAACGGCCACTCCCAGGATTTTTTCAAAGCGTCTCCTACCTACAACTCCGGCCGCGTCGCGGGCATCGTCATCACCGAAGCAGCTCTCGGGACCGTGGTCACCATCGGCCTGAATTACCTCTGGTACAGGAAATTCCCGCACAGCAAATTCCATTACTTCAACGACAATGGGGAATGGCTGCAGGTCGACAAGGTCGGACATGCCGCGACAGCCTACAACATCGCCGCCATCCAAAGCGACCTCTTCCATTGGGCCGGGGTATCCCGCGGCACCTCGGCGCTGATCGGGACCGGCACGGCATTCGCCTTCATGACGATGATCGAGATCATGGACGGGCACAGCACGAAGTGGGGGTTCTCGAAAGGCGATATGCTAGCCAATATCGCGGGTTGCCTCCTGCACCAGGGCCAGCAATGGATGTGGAGCGAACAACGGATCAGCATGAAATACTCCTACCATGCCACGCTCTTCCCGAAATATTACCCGGCCGAGTTGGGTAGCAATCTACCGCAGCGCATGCTGAAAGACTACAACGGCCAGACCTACTGGCTTTCGTTCAATATCGCCTCCTTCCTGCCGGCTTCATCGAATTTCCCGCGGTGGCTGAACGTTTCAGCGGGCTATGGCGCAGAAGGCATGATCGGCGCCTTCCGCAACCCAACGGAGATCGACGGCCGGACCATTCCGGACTTTAAACGGTACCGCCAGTTCTATCTGTCGTTCGACGCGGATCTTTACCGGGTCAACGGTTTGTCTCCGCTGGCTGCCACGATGCTGGAAGCGAACCGCACCTTCAAAATGCCGGCCCCCACGCTGGAATGGAACGAAATAAAGGGTCTGGCCCTTCATGCCCTTTACTATTAGTTAACCAAAATAACTTCCCGTATCTGAATAATTTAGCTAGTTTTATCGGCCGAAGATCCAATCCTATCTGACCAATAATTACGACGATGAATAAAGTCTTTAAAGGCATCCTTGCCTTTTCGCTGAAGAATAAATATTTCGTTTTTTTTGCAACGGCGCTGCTCGTAGTATACGGCATCATCACCTTCCGCAACATGCCCATCGAGGCCTTCCCCGATGTCACCAATACGGAGATCACCATCATCACCCAATGGCCCGGCCGCAGCGCCGAGGAAGTCGAAAAATTCGTGACCATCCCGATCGAGCTGGCCATGAACCCCGTGCAGAAAAAGATCAGTCTCCGGTCGACCACGATCTTCGGGCTCTCCGTCGTCAAACTCATCTTCGATGACGATGTCGAAGACTTTTACGCACGCCAGCAGGTGAACAACCTCCTGCCGAATGCCGACCTCCCCGAGAATGTCAACCCGCAGGTGCAACCGCCGACGGGCCCCACCGGCGAAGTATTCCGCTATACGCTGGAGAGCAGCTTTCGCGATCCGCGCGAGCTGAAAACACTCCAGGACTGGGTCGTCGACCGCGAATTGCGCGCCGTGCCCGGCGTGGCAGACATCGTCAGTTTCGGCGGCGAGGTGAAGACCTACGAGATACAGGTCAACCCCATGGTGCTGAACAACCTCGGCATCACACCGCTCGATGTATTCAACGCCGTCAGCAAAAGCAATATCAACATCGGCGGGGACTTCATCAATAAGAATTCCCAGGCCTATGTCGTACGCGGCATCGGTCTGCTGAACGATATCAACGAGATAAAGAACATCATCGTCGAAAACAACAACGGTATCCCCGTGCTCGTAAAGGACGTCGCGAACGTGCAGGTATCCAACCTGCCGCGTTTGGGTGAGGTGGGGCGGATGGACGCGATCGACTCTGCCGGTCATCGTCGCCTCCGTACCAACCCGGATGCGGTCGAAGGGATCATCCTTATGCGCAAGGGCGAGAACCCCGACCGGGTGATCCAGGGTATCAAGAACGCGGTCAACCGCCTGAACACCCGCATCCTTCCGGCGGACACGCGGATGGTGCCTTTTTATAACCGCGAGGACCTGATCAAATATGCCACGCATACCGTCCTGCACAACCTCGTCGAAGGCATCCTGCTCGTAACGCTGATCGTGTCGCTGTTCATGTTCAACTGGCGCACGACCCTCATCGTTTCCATCATTATCCCGCTGTCGCTCCTGTTCGCCTTCATCTGTCTCAATCTGATGCACATGTCGGCCAACCTGCTCTCGCTGGGCGCCATCGATTTCGGTATTATCATCGATGGAGCGGTGGTGATGGTCGAAGGGCTCTTCGTGGTGCTCGACCGGAAGGCGCACGAACTCGGGATGGAACGCTTCAACCACCTGTCCAAACTGGGAATGATCCGCAGGCGGGGTGCCGAGCTGGCCAAGGCCATTTTCTTTACCAAGATCATCATCATTACGGCGCTGCTGCCGATCTTCTCCTTCCAGAAGGTGGAAGGCAAGCTGTTCTCTCCCCTCGCCTACACGCTCGGTTTCGCCCTCCTCGGCGCGCTCATCTTTACGCTCACGCTGGTGCCGGTACTCGTCAATCTGCTGCTTCGCAAAAATGTAAAGGAAAAACACAACCCCATCGTCCACTTCCTGACCAAGATCACGATGGGCATCTTCCGTTTCAATTTCAGACACAAACGCCTGACCCTGATCGTTACGACGGCGCTCATCGCCATCGGTCTCTACGCGTTCAGATTCCTCGGCACCGAGTTCCTGCCCGAGCTCAACGAAGGCTCCATCTGGGTCAGGGCGACGCTGCCCTATAGCATATCGCTCGACACTTCGGTGGCCAGGGCCGAGCAGATGCAGCGCATCATGATGCGTTTCCCGCAGGTGGCGCGCATCATGTCCCAGACCGGGCGGCCGGATGACGGCACCGACGTGGCCGGCTTTTACAACAACGAATTCGGTGTCGCCCTTTATCCGCAGGAGGACTGGAATCCCAGGCTCACGAAAGAAGAACTGATCGACACGATGAGCAAGGCGCTCTCGATCATCCCGGGGGCGGATCTCAATTTCTCGCAACCCATCATGGACAACGTGGAAGAGGCGGTGTCCGGCGTCAAGGGGTCCATCTGCGTCAAGATCTATGGCGACTCGCTCGACTACATGGAAAAGCAGTCGATGAAAGTTTACAATGTCCTGAAACACATCGAAGGCATCGAAGATCTCGGCGTGATCAAGAACATCGGCCAGCCCGAGCTCGATATTGATCTCGACCAGAGCAAGATGGCGCTCTATGGCGTCAGCACGGCCGACGCCAACGCCGTGATCGAAATGGCCATCGGCGGCAAGGCCGTGACCCAGTTGTACGAAGGCATCCGCAAATTCGATATCCGCATCCGTTTCCCCGAACAATACCGCGCTACGCAGGAAGACATTGGCAATCTGCTGGTACCCACGACCAGCGGCTCGAAGGTGCCCGTCCGCGAGATCGCGCGTATCTCGCAAAAAACCGGCCCCTGTCTCATCTTCCGGGACGAGAACCGGCGGTATTCCGCGGTCAAATTCTCCATCCGCGGCAGGGACATGGGCAGCACCATCGCCGAGGCCCAGGCAAAGGTCGACCAGGTGGTCAATCTCAAGAGAGGCTATTCGATGGTCTGGCAGGGCGACTTCGAGAACCAGCAGCGCGCTTCCAAACGGCTCGCGCAGGTCGTGCCGATCAGCCTGTTGCTGATCTTCCTGCTCCTGTTCGTCATGTTCGGCAATCTCAAGGACGCCGGTCTCGTGTTCCTGAACGTGCCTACGGCGGTCGTCGGCGGTATAGTAGCCTTGCTCGTCACCGGAACCAATTTCAGCATTTCCGCCGGCATCGGTTTCATCGCGCTCTTCGGTATCTGTATCCTCGAAGGCGTGCTGCTGATCACGGCGTTCAAACGCAACCTGGAATCGATCCGGCACAGCCAGAGCCCGCTGTACACGTCCATCAAACTGGGTGTGAACGAGCTGATCCGGCCCGTCATGATGACGGCCCTCATGGCGACCATCGGCCTGCTACCCGCGGCGCTCTCCACAGGCATCGGCTCGGAAAGCTCCCGTCCGCTGGCACGGGTGGTCATCGGCGGTCTTAGTTTTGCAACGGTTTTCTCGCTCCTGATCTTCCCGCTGATCTTTTTCCTGTCTTACCGTAAGGTGGACACGCTGCACCAACGGGAAGACTAATTTATCTTACATTTGGCGCATGATTGACTCCAATTACCTGGTTATCGCCATCGTCTTCGCCTTGCTGATCGCCGGCACGCTCATCTTCCTGTTCCTCCGGCAACGCCGGGAACTGAAGGCCGCGCAAGCCAGACAGGCCCATGCCCCTGCCGGCAATACCGAAACCGGTGGTGTGTCGACCCGGCAATTACAGCTGCAGGCCTACGAGCGGCTCATCCTGCTGACCGACCGCATCTCGCTGCCCAACCTGATCCAGCGCGTCAGTGTACCGGGTCTCAGCGCCCGCGACATGCAATCGCTGCTGACGCAAAGCATCCGCCAGGAGTTCGAGCACAATATCACGCAGCAGATCTATGTCAGCGCGGAAGCCTGGGACGCGGTACGCAACTATAAGGAACAAAATCTGCTGATCGTTAACCAGGTCGGTTCCTTCCTGCCCCAGGAAGCCACCGGCGCCGATCTGAACAAGGCCCTGCTCGACCTGCTCGTGCAGAACCCGAAAGCCTCGTTGCAAAACGTCGTCTCCGACGCGCTCAGCTACGAAGCCAAGCGCATCATGTAGCCTCTTCCCACCAAACGCTTGCTTATGCCTGTTAAGCCTGGAAAAAAATTCACCGACAGCGGCATCGAAATCAAGACCGTCTATACGGCGGACGATCTCGCGGGCTCCGCTCCCGCACCCCCCTCCGCAGCTTCCGAGCTCCCCGGCGAATATCCCTTCACGAGAGGCGTCCAGCCCGATATGTACCGCGGCAAACTGTGGACGATGCGCCAGTATGCGGGTTTCTCCACCGCCGAAGCCAGCAACGCCCGTTACCACTACCTGCTCAGCCAGGGCGTCATGGGCCTTAGCGTAGCCTTCGACCTGCCCACGCAGATCGGCTACGACAGCGATCATCCCCTCGCCGAAGGCGAAGTCGGGAAAACGGGCGTGGCCATCGATTCGATCGAGGATATGGAGATCCTTTTCAAAGGTATCCGGCTCGAAGACGTGTCCACGTCGATGACGATTAACGCCACCGCCTACATCCTCCTGGCCTTTTATGCCGCCCTCGCGCGAAAACAAGGCGCCGACTGGAAGAAGCTGGGCGGCACCGTCCAGAACGATATCCTCAAGGAATATGCGGCTCGCGGGACCTACATCTATCCGCCCAAACCTTCGATGCGCATCATTACCGACATCTTCGAGTGGTGCAGCCACGAGCTCCCGAAATGGAATACGATCTCCATCTCTGGCTACCACATCCGCGAAGCGGGAAGCACCGCCGTGCAGGAGATCGCCTTCACGCTGAGCAACGGCAAGGCCTATGTGCAGGCCGCGATGGAAAAAGGCCTCGACATTGACGTCTTCGGCAAACGCCTGTCCTTTTTCTTCAATGCCCATAACAACCTGTTTGAAGAAGTGGCCAAGTTCCGCGCCGCGCGGCGAATGTGGGCGCGTATCATGAAACAGCTGGGCGCCACCGACCCCCGCGCCATGGCCCTGCGCTTCCATACGCAAACCGGCGGCAGTACGCTCACCGCCCAACAACCCCTCAACAACATCAGCCGCGTGACGGTCCAGACACTTGCCGCCGTCCTCGGCGGGACCCAGTCGCTCCATACCAACGGGTACGACGAAGCGCTCAGTCTGCCCACGGAAGAAGCCGCCCGGATCGCCCTGCGTACCCAACAGATCGTCGCCTACGAGAGCGGCGCGGCCGATACCGCCGACCCGCTGGCCGGCAGTTACTACGTGGAAACGCTTACCAGGGAAATAGAAGAAGCCGCCTGGCGCCTCATCGAACACATCGATCGGATGGGCGGCAGCGTCAGCGCCATCGAACAGGGTTTCATCCAGGAAGAGATCGCGCGCAGCGCCTACCTGCACCAGCAACAGGTGGAATCGAAAGAAAAGATCATCGTCGGCGTCAACAGCTTCCAGACCGAAGAGGACACCTCTATCCCCGTTTTCCGAGTCGACGATTCGATCCGCCAGGTGCAGATCGAAAAATTGAACGATCTGAGGAACCGCCGCAACCCGGCCCGCATCGATTCCGTCCTCCAGGACCTCAACGACAAGGCCGCTTCGGGCGAGAACATCATGCCCGCCGTCCTGACAGCCGTCGAAGAACGCTGCACGCTCGGTGAGATCGCAGACACACTTCGCGAAATCTTTGGAGAATACAAATAAATTACGGCTGCGGCGTCGTATCCGTCGTACGCAGCGATTTGTCAAGTTCCTGGTAGATATTCAACAATAGCTGGCTGTTGTTGCGCAGCTTGTCCACCAGCTCTTCTACCTTTTGACGACATACGTGCAGCTGCTCTTCCAGCTCGGCGATCGTGCGTTGCTTTTCCTCCAGCCGCCGCTCGGTATTGGCCTCCTGTTCTTCCAGCTGGCGTTTCGATTCCGCCATTTGCTCCTCCAGTTGCCGGCGGCGGCGCGCGATCTCTTCCTCCAACTGGTGCCGGATCCGGTCCACCTCTTCTTCCAGCCGCTGGCGCGTCCGGGCGGACTGTTCTTCCAGCTCCATGATCTGTTCCCTTGCTCCACGGCCTTCGTACTCGGCCATATGAAAGTCTTTTATCCGCTGGTCCAGCTGCCGTTGCAGGAAAACGATCTGCTGGTTGCGCTCCGCGAGCAGGTCACGCAGCGAGTCCCGTTCCACCTCCGCGGCGCTCGTCATGCTCACCGGCACCGGGCGCGAGGCCTGTATCACCGCCTGACCGCCACCCTCGTCCTGCGCCGCCCCGGTCGATCCCTTTGCACGCCCGGCGATAGCCTCGCCTGCTATGGCAACCACGTCCGCCCTTCCTTCCACCAACGCGTCCGTCCTTCCTTCCACCAACGCGTCCGCCCTTCCTTCCACCAACGCATGCGCCGTCGCCGACAACAGCTTTTCCCGGCGGTCCCCGACCTTTACTTCCACGATCGATGCCAGCAGGTCCTGGTATTTCTTTTCGGCCTTCGCGAGGTCTTCCTTCAACCGCTCGTAACGCTGATCGGACAGGTCGCGGTATTGCTCATATTTTTCCTTCATCCACAGGATGCCCTTGTAAACCGTATTCTTGTATTCCTGGTCCCCGTCCTCCTCCGTTTCCTTCCCCCGGTCGGCCTCATTTTCGGATAGCCGCGCAGGTATGAAAATCTCTTCCCGGCTGCCGCCGGCATCGAAACCTTCGATCGACAAAAAGACCTCGCCGGATTCCCGTCGTCTGCGACGGTAATGAAGCCAGGTGGTCACTAACATGGAAAGGATGGCGACGGGCACGAAGATCCATAGAAGGATGCGCAGGAACTGTCCGAGCTCATACCCGCTAATCATTGGTAAGTACATGAGAAGAGATTTAAGTAGAGTTTCCTTCAAATTGGAATTCAACAACTTAGATTTAACAAAGAAAATTGGATCAACGGTGGTAGGCCGGACGGGGGGGGATTATGGCAGAGCAATATTCACGCCAAAAAAGCTGGGATTGACCGACTGGCGGAAGCGAGGATTGCCGCCTATCTAAAAGGCCCGGAGAGGAACGTATTTTAGCACAAATTTGGTATCACATCCATCATTAAAAAGTTGAAACATGAATCTTA